>DAICZL010000466.1 GCA_027311165.1 bacterium | reverse complement strand
CGCCCCTGGGTCCGCCCCTGGGTCCGCCCCTGGGTCCGCCCCTGGGGGCCGATCCGCACTCAAGGCTGCGGGGCCAGGCGTGCGCGGGGCCAGCGGAGCAGGCAGAAGGCCCGCCCCCGCGCCCGGGGGGATCGAGCCGGGCCGGTCCATCCCGCCTCAGCCGCGGTGATAGGGATGTCCCGCGGCGATCGAGCGGGCGCGGTAGAGCTGTTCGGCCAGCAGCACCCTGGCCAGCAGATGCGGCCAGGTCGGCCGGCCGAGCGAGAGCACCGCATCCGCCCGCGCCAGCACGCCGGGATCCAGCCCCTCGGCACCACCGATCAGGAAGCAGAGCGGCCGCGAATTGCCCAGCCAGCGTTCCACGAGCCCCGCGAGTTCCAGGCTGTCGGGGGCTTGTCCGCCTTTGTCGAGTGCCACCGCGAAGGCCTCGCGGGGCAGCGCCGCGAGCAGGGCGGCGCCTTCCCTGCGGCGGATTTCGGCCGGTGCGCCGACGGCCTCGGCCAGTTCGGTGAGCGCGAGGACGGGGCGCAGCCGCGCTGCGTAGCGGGCGAACAGCACTGCTTCCGGCCCGGCGCGGCCGCGACCGATGGCGATCAGGCGCATCGGCAACCGATCCCGGCCGGCGGAACCCGCGCCGCGAAGCCGGGCGTGTGCGGCCGTGCAACAGCGCCTGCGGCCCTGGCCTGCGCGCCGGCGGCACCGCGGCGGGTCATTGCAGCACCGCCAGCATCGCCTCCTGCGTCGGGCGGGATGCGACATGGACCCGTCGCCACGGCAGGCGGGCCAGCACCTGTCCCGCCGGCGGCCCGATCGCCACGGCCTCGATGTCGCCGAGCGCCGCATGCTGGCCGGCGCGTTGCAGCAAGGCGGCGAAGGCGGCGGCTGTGGCGGCCGAGAAGAACAGCGCGGCGCGCAGCCGGCCTTCGGCCAGTGCCTGCATCGCCGGTCCTGGCAGCACTTTCACTGGTCGGGCTTCATAGACGGTCCGGCGCAACACGCTGAAGCCGTGCCGGCGCAGCGCGGCAGCCAGCGTCGCGCCCTGGCCGGTGCCGCAGGCCAGCAGCAGCGGCCCGTCCTGCCTGCGCAGGCTGGCGGCGGCCAGCGCGGCGAGCGCGGTCGCATCGCCGTCGGCCGAGCGGATATCGGACCAGCCCGCCCGTCGCGCCGCCGCCGCGGTCGCCTCGCCCACCGCGAGCAGGGCCAGACCGGCATGGGTCCGCGGCAGGCAGGGCAGGGCGGCAGCGCTGGTCACCAGCACCGCGGCCAGCCGCTCCGGCTCCGGCAGCCTCGCCTCCAGGGCGCGCAGCACGAGCAACGGCGCCTTGACCGCGGACAGGCCGAGGGAAGCGATCCGCGCGGCGGTCTCGCTCGCTCCCGGCTCCGGCCGGGTGATCAGCACGCCGTCGCGCTGCCCGCCTGGCGCTGGCGGCGCCTGCCGCAGCGCCGAGGGCGCCGCCGGCAGACGCCCGCCCGGGCCCGCAGGTGCGGCCGGATCAGGCAAAGAGGTCGGCGGGGCTGTCGGCGCGCAGGCTGGCGCCGAGTGCCGCGCCAAGCCTGGCCGCATCCGCCCGCGCCCCTTGCAGGCTGCGGCGCAGCAGGAACGACCGGTCGTCGCGCGCCACGAGGCCGGTCAGAAGCAGGCTGCCATCTGCCAGCACATGGGCATAGCCGCCGATCGGCGTGCGGCAGGACCCGTCCAGTGCCGCGAGCAGCGCCCGCTCGGCCGTCGCGACATGGCTCGCCTCGGCATCCTCGATCGCGCCGAGCAACTGGCGCAGTTCCTCGTCGGCCGCGCGCACGGTCACGCCGACGATGCCCTGGCCGGCCGCGGGCACCATCACCGCGGGGTCGAGCACCAGGGTCGCGGCATCGGCGAGGGCGAGGCGGCGCAGCCCGGCCAGCGCCAGCAGGCTGGCATCGCACGCGCCCTGGCCGATCTTGGCGAGCCGGCCCTGGACATTGCCGCGCAGCGTGGTGATGCGCAGGTCCGGCCGGGCGTGCAGCAGCTGCGCCTGGCGGCGTACCGAGGCGGTGCCGATCAGCGCCCCCGGCGGCAGCATCGCGAAGGCGGCCCCCGGGTCGGCGAGGTTCAGGGGCTCGCGGCAAGGCGGCGCGGCGACAGCGCAGGGCCGATCCGGCGGCGTCGGCATGGGCGCGGATTGTCCAGCCAGCGCGTCCGTCGGCGCGACCGGGTCCAACCGCCCGCCCGCCGGTGCGACGCGCCCAGCCCGGGCGGCGGCCTCGGCACAGCCGGGGCCCAGGATCAGCGCATCGCGCGCGTCCTCGCGTTTCAGCGTGCAGGCGAGCACGATGCCAGGCGGCAGCGTGGTCTCCAGATCCTTCAGGCTATGCACGGCGAAATCGATCCGCCCGTCCGCCAGGGCCTCGTGAATTTCCTTTGCGAACAGGCCCTTGCCACCGATGTCGGTCAGGCGGCGGTCCTGCACGGCATCGCCGGTGGTGCGGATCGCGTGCTCCTCGAACACGTGCATCGATCGCAGCACCGGACAGAACCGCACCAGCTCGGCCAGGAAGGCCCGTGTCTGGGCGAGCGCCAGCGGCGAGGCGCGGGTGCCGACCCGCAGCGGCAGGGTGCGGGTATGGGTCTGGACCCGGATGCCATGGCTGGCGGGGTCATAGGGCTGGGCGACGGTCATCGGCGTGTCCTAGAACCGGAGGGCGTGAAAGGAAAGCGAGGCTGATGCAGTCCGGCCATCCCGGCGTTGATCTGGGCCCGGTGCTCGGGATCGAAAGCAGCTGCGACGAGACGGCGGCTGCCGTGCTCGACCGGCATGGGCGCGTGCTCGCCGAGGTGCTGCTGAGCCAGCTGGCCGAGCACGCCCCGTTCGGCGGCGTGGTGCCCGAAATCGCCGCCCGCGCCCATCTGCTGCATCTGCCCGGGCTGGTCGGCCAGGTGATGGCTCAGGCCGGGCTGGGCTTCGCCGATCTGGGCGGGGTGGCGGCCAGCGGCGGGCCGGGCCTGATCGGCGGGCTGGTGGTGGGCACCGGCCTCGCCCGCGGCATCGCCATCGCCCGCTCGCTGCCCTTCGTCGCGGTGAACCATCTGGAGGCGCATGCCCTGACCGCGCGGCTGCCCGGCCTGCTCGCGGCGTACCCGGACGGCGTTGTGTTCCCCTATCTTCTGCTGCTGGTCTCCGGCGGGCATTGCCAGTGCGTCGTGGTGGAGGGCGTGGGGCGGCATGTCCGGCTGGGCGGCACGGTGGACGATGCGGCCGGCGAGGCGTTCGACAAGGTGGCGCGCTACCTGGGACTCGGTTATCCGGGCGGGCCATTGATCGACAGAGTTGCGGCAG
>DAICZL010000465.1 GCA_027311165.1 bacterium | reverse complement strand
CACTGGCGCCTTCGCACAGTGGTTTTGATGGGCTGCGAAATGCTGCCTCGCTGCCGGATGCGCGGGTTCGGAAGGACCGATCGTGGCGGGGAAGCGGAGTGGCTGCTCTCCCCAGGCGTAGCGGCCACAGCAGACATTCGCACCGGATTTTTGCACCAGCAAGCCATTGCCATCTGTGGCCTTGCGGCGTGGTACGGCCTCGCCGGGTGACAAGCCTCGGGATGGCATTTCGTCAGAAGCTTCGGAGTTGGTAAACGCATCTCGTTGAGGGCAGAAACTTGTGAACTCCTACTCGTTTGCATCCGAGGCTGCGGGTTTCTGAATTTCGCCACGCAATGCGTCCGCTTTCGAGCACGCCTCCAGTGCTCTGCCATGACCATCATGGGCGCAACGCATCCATCTACAGCGTGATGTCACCGGCTGAGTTCTGAAATCAATCTTTCAGGTCAGAAATATCTTCCAAGCTCACTCCCGCAACCGGCCAAATCCTCTGTGCCAACGCCCCAGGCTCTGTACCCATTGCATCGACGCGGTGAGGTTTGCTTCAAGCTCCTTGGGAGGGCTTGGATCATGGCTGAGACGTTCTGGTTGAGTGACAAGCCATGGGCTGCAATCGCGCCGCTGCTGCCGTCATCTGGTGGAAAACCGCGCGTTGACGACCGTCGGGTGATCAGCGGCATCCTGCATCGGTTCCGTGAAGGGCTGCGCTGGCGGGCGCTTCCGGACGTGGATGGGCCGCGCACAACGGTGTTCAACCGCTGGAGTGAACGCGGCTTGTGGCAGGACATCTTCACCGCCCTGTCGCAGTGTGACGATCCGCCGCCGGTCAGCATGGCCGACAGCACCGCTGTTCGCGCCCACCGCGCCGCCGCTGGCGGAAAAGGGGGGCGCAGGCGCAAGCCATCGGACGCCCGCGTGGCGGACGAACCACCAAGCTCCATGCCCTCGTCGACGGAGATGGGCGGCCCTACGCGCTGATGCTGACCGGCGGAAACATCGCCGACATCACCGGGGCGCGCCATCTCCTGGCGGTCTCACCCGCGCCTGGCTGCTTCATCGCAGACAAAGCCTATGACGCCGATGATGTCAGGGCCTTCCTGGCGCAGCAGGGCACCAAGGTGGTCATCTCGTTGATGCCGACGCGCACCAGAAAGCCAGACTTTGATCCAGTCGCCTACCGCATGCGCAATGGCATCGAGCGAGCCTTCTGCAAGCTGAAGGACTGGCGAGCCTTTGCAACACGTTACGACACACTCGCCAGAAACTTCCTCTCAGCTATCTGCCTTGCCGTCGCCATCACCTTCTGGATCAAATGAGGCCAGAGCCTAGGGCGTCAGCTTGAACAGCGTCCCGCAGCCATAGGGCGAGATGGTGCCCCCGCCGCTCGCCAGGCAGTGCGGCGGATTGCCGCCGAACTCGGTGGCACCGAAGATCACTCCGGCCGCATTCAGGGCGGGCGTGGCCTGCGGATAGGACCCGTCGGCGCCGCCGGTGAAGGTATAGAGCACGCTCAGGCCCGCAGCGCCGGTATAGCGGTAGATCACCCCGGCATCGGCGCCGCTGGCCGGGCCGTACAGCGTGGTGCCGACCAGCTCGTCCTTGGGTCCCAGCGCCGGATAATAGGGATAAGCGCCGTCCGCGCCATCGGTAAAATCCCACAATTTCACATGCTTGTAGGTGGGGCTTGCGGGCTCCAGCCGGAACAGCGTGCCGAAGCCGTATTTGCCGCCCTGGTAGGTGGCACCGAACAGATTGCCCTTGCTGTCGATGCCGGCGAGCAGCGGCTCGAACCCGTCCGCGCCGCCGGTGAAGGTGTAGATCGTCTGAAACGCGCCGCCGCTGGTGTATTCGAACACGGTCCCGCAATCGGACGTGCCGCTGACGCAGGTACTGGTGGCATGGACATCGCCAGTGGTGCCGAAAACGTTCAAACTCTTGTCGAGGACGATGCGGCCGGGCCCGGCACCGTCCGCCCCGCCGGTGAAATCGTGCAGATGCAGATAGCTGCCGGCGGCGGTCAGTTCGAACAGCACGCCGTCACCGGAATTCGCGGCACCCGTCCAGCCGGGCCCGCCGAAAGAGGTGGCGCTGAAGATGTCGCCGGCCGTATCGAGCCGCAACCCGGTGGTGGGATTGGCCCCGTCGAGACCGGCGAAGCTGTACAGGCGCTTGAATTTCGTCCCCGACGTGCCGACCCGGAACAGCGTGCCGAGATTGTCCGTGCCGCCGTATTCCGCGGCGCCGTACAGCGTCTTGCCCTGCAGCGTCAGCGGCCCGTAGGGACCGGTGCCATTGGCGCCGGTGAAGGTCACCAGCGGCGTCAGCACGAGGCCGGCCGAGAGCCGGTAGATCACGCCGCAGCCGATCGACGGATTGTCCTTGCAGAGGGTCCCACCGTCATAGGCAGGGCCGTAGAGATTGCCCAGCGTGTCGAGGGTCACCGCCTTGACCGGGTTCGCGCCGTCCACCCCGCCGGTGAAGCTGTGGAGCGTGTCCAGCGTGGCCGCGCAGGCCGGCGACGCCAGCATCAGCGCCGGGGCCAGCATCGCCGCCGGCACGCGGACGACCTGGCGCAGACGCTTACGCAGCGGCGCCGGCGCTCTGCAGAGCCCGCGCAAGGATCGCCTGAAAATTCGCATCCCACCCCCCGTGTTGCACGCGTGCGATCCCGCACCCGGCCTGCATCGCCGGGAGGCTCCGCCAGCCGCGCCGCCAGGGCGGATCGCATCCCCGGGCGGAGCCCATGCGCCGGATACCGCCTCGGACGGAGCGTTCAGCTGCCCTCATCCGCAAGCACGGCATCGATCCGATACGCGGGGGTCTCAATACAGCCCTGCGGTCGGTGTAACAGGCAGAAGTCTGAACCGCACATCACTGTTTCGTAGCTGTGCAGTTCCGGGGCCGGCGGGTTTGCGGCGATGAGATAGTTGATCCCTGGCCCGGCTGGCCCGAGTGCTGCGGGACTACGCAGAAGATAGATCGGCGCGGGACGGTCCAGCAACGCATAGCCGCCGGTGATGTGCCAGGGAAACCGGGCGCCATACAGGCCGAGCCCGCACAGATCGGGGCGGCTGCGCGCCTCTTTCCAGATCGGGAGCATCTCGTGGCCGTAGAACCAGAGCGGCCGGAAGCTGTGATCCGCGGTGTAGGCGGCCACCACGGCCCAAAGGAGGGATGCGGCGAACCCCATCGCGGCCAGGCTGACCCGCGATCGCAGCGCCTCCGCCGCTGCCATCACCACTCTGGCGGTGCCGATTCCCGCAACGATCAGGGCGGGTGGCAGCGCCGCATAGATGAAGCTGATCTCCTTATGGGGGATCAGCGAGTGGAACCCGACGACCACGATGGAGATGAGCGCCATCAGCCGTGCCCGCGGAGCACCGATCAGGAAAAAGACCGTGACGGGCAGCAGCGCCGGGCGCCACAGCCGCAGCACCAGGACGCCATACCAGTAGGGCGGTTCCACGCCATAGATTTCACTGCGATGCTCGAAGAGATTGATCTCGATGTTCTTCCAGATCGACTGGAACGGGCTCCCGAGGGTCAGGAAGTCACACACGCCGAGCGCGCCGAGCGGCAGCGCCGCCCCCAGCAGCAAGAGCAGCCAGCCCTGCCGGAGATCCCGCCGTCCGGCCCAGACCGCGATCACCAGCAGCGCCGGCGCCAGCTGGAACCGCAGGCTGAAGGCGAGGCCGAGCAGCGCGCCGATCGCGAGGCAGGAGGCGCGCCGCGCCCGCGCCGAGACGGCCGTGCCCGGCGCGAACACGATGGCCAGCCCGGCGGCGATGACGAGGAGATTGCCGGCCTGGATTTCGGCGAGCGGCTTGGGCGCGAAATAGACGAGGTCCGGCCAGAAACTGCACAGCACGCCGCACAGCACGGCGCCGAGCGGGCCGGAATGGCGCCAGCCGAGCACCACCCCGGTCACCACCACGCCGAGCGACAGCAGCGACAAGGCGATGGCGATCACCGCCAGATACGTCTCGGGCCCCTGGCCGAAGACCGTGGACACGGACATCAGCGCCGCCAGGGCGCCGGGCAGGAACCAGGACCGGATGCCGTCCCGCCACTCCCAGGTGACGACGCCCCAACCGGACCAGAGCCGGTGGGCGGGCTCGAGGTTCTGGAAGATCTCATCGGGGCGGTGGATGTTCGGAAACGCGGTGGCCAGCGTCACTCGAAGCGCCAGCGCGGCCACGGCAAAACCCCACAGACAGGTCCAGAACTGCCAGGCGGGAGCCAGGTTCGGCACATAGGTCCTGGATCCAGCCACCGCTAATCTGCTCATGTTTTTTGGGACCTGGTCAGGAGTTCATCGAGAGTTCGGTTCCGAACCGCGAGGGCACTGCCGCGGGCCACCCGCGTCCCGGCGACACCGCACAGCCGAGACCTCCCGCGCCCGGCGCGGTCAGCGCCGAGAGATGTCATGTGATCGGGGCTTCGCAGAACGGAACCGAAGGAGCCTGGCCGACGGAACCATCAGGCACATCTTCCGACGAAACTCCCCGGCCCATGGGACCCGGACCGGGAAGCCCCGTCCGGACGCCCCGGTCCCTGGCATCCGCGCGATCGCCCGGCCAGACCATTGGCCGACCATCAGGGGCTGCTTGCCGCAACCGCTCTCAGAATGGGTGATTCATGCCAGTTGTGGAAAGAAAAATTTCCGCAACTTTACGATTGCCCGGGCGCTGGCGGATCACGCCCACGTCGTCGCGTGCGGCTCGTATCTCGCGCGGGGGGGAGAGCGGCGGCATCGCCCGGCGGAGCGATGGCGGAGGCGTCGGGTCCGATCGGCGAAGGGCAGCCCGATGCCCCGCCATCAGACCGGCGCGCGAAGCCTCAGACAACCGGCAGAACCGAAGCGCTACTATCTTTGCCGGCCACCCGATCTATCCTGGGCCGACCGATCAAGGATGAACCGGAGACCGGCAGTGAACGCGATGACGACCCGTGATGGCCCGGGCTGGTGCGGTCGAGAAGACTCGAACTTCCACGAGGTTTCCCCCACAAGCACCTCAAGCTTGCGCGTCTACCATTCCGCCACGACCGCAGCGCCGGAACGGCGCCAGGGGCGCCGCGGGCGAGCGGGGTATAGCCGATGACCGGGCACGCATCAATCTCTCCGGGGGGCGTTCCGGCAGGTGTCGCGACGGCCGGTCCGGACTGGGTGATCGCCGGCGGCCTGACCCCCTACCCCGAGGCGCTGGCGGCGATGCAGTCCCGCGCCGCCGCCATCCGTGCCGGCACCGAGGGGGAGCTGGTATGGCTGGTCGAGCATCCGCCGCTCTACACCGCCGGCACCTCGGCCCGGCCCGAGGAGCTGACCGATCCCGCCCGCTTCCCGGTTTTCGCCGCCGGCCGTGGCGGGCAATGGACCTATCACGGTCCCGGCCAGCGCACCGGCTATGTGATGCTGGACCTCGATCGCCCGCATGGCCTGGTGCCGGCGCGCGATCTGCGCCGATACGTCTGGGGGCTGGAGGAGTGGCTGATCCGCACGCTCGGCCGCTTCGATCTGCGGGGCGAGCGGCGGGAGGGCCGCGTGGGTATCTGGATCACCGACCCTGTCTCGGGAACCGAGGCCAAGATCGGGGCGATCGGGGTACGGATCACCCGATGGGTCAGCTGGCATGGCGTGGCGCTGAACGTCGCGCCCGATCTCGGGCATTTAGGCGGGATCGTGCCCTGCGGGGTGCGCGAGCACGGCGTGACCAGCCTGGCCGCGCAGGGCGCGCGCGCCAGCATGGCGGAGGTCGATCTGGCGCTGAAGGCGGCGTGGCAGGAGGTGTTCGTCTAACGCCCCCCTCCCCTGTGGGTACCCACCCCCTGTGGGTA
>DAICZL010000452.1 GCA_027311165.1 bacterium | reverse complement strand
CGCCAGGCGCCAATCGCCCCTCCGCCGCGGCCGGTGCCCCGGCGCCGGCGGCGGGGGCGGGTTTCCGCCTGCCCGATCCATCGGTGATCAGCCGCTCGATGGCCGATGTCGCCGAACGGTCCCAGCGCATCGTCGGCGACTGGCTGAAGCGCCAGGGACAGGCGAGCCACAGCCCCGATCCGCTCAACATCGGCTCCGCCTTCATGGAGATGACGGCGCGGCTGATGGCCAACCCGGCGCATCTGGTGCATGCGCAGCTCGGCTTCTGGCAGGATTACATGACGCTGTGGCAGAACACCGCCCGGCGCATCATCGGCATCGAGGCCGAACCGGTGATCGATGCCCCGGCCACCGACCGTCGCTTCCGCGACGAGGCGTGGAAGGATAACGAAGTCTTCGACTTCATCCGCCAGTCCTATCTGCTGTCCGCCCGCTTCGTGCAGGACGTGGTCACGCGGGTGGACGGGCTCGATCCGAAGACCGCGCAGAAGGTCGATTTCTATTCGCGCCAGTTCATCGATGCGATGAGCCCGAGCAATTTCCTGCTGACCAATCCCGAGGTGCTGCGCCGCACCGCCGAGACCGGCGGGGAGAACCTGCTGAAGGGGCTCAACAATCTGCTCGGCGATCTCGAGCGCGGCCGCGGCAAGCTGTCGATCAAGATGACCGACGATACGGCGTTCCGGCTCGGCGAGAATATCGGTGTCTCGCCCGGCAAGGTGGTGTTCCAGAACGAGCTGATGCAGCTGATCCAGTATGCGCCGGCCACCGATCAGGTGCTGAAGCGGCCGCTGCTGATCGCCCCGCCCTGGATCAACAAATTCTACATCCTGGATCTGCGGCCGAAGAACAGCTTCGTGCGCTGGGCGGTCGCGCAGGGGCATACCGTGTTCATGATCAGCTGGGTCAACCCGGATGCGACGCTCGCCGATCGGGGCTTCGAGGCCTATCTGAAGGACGGCATGCTGGCGGCGCTCGACGCGATCGAAAAGGCAACCGGCGAGCGCGAGATCAACGCCATCGGCTATTGCCTGGGCGGCACGCTGCTGGCCTGCACGCTCGCCTGGATGGCGGCCAAGGACGACCGGCGCATCCGCTCGGCGACGTTCTTCGTCACCATGATGGATTTCGCCGAGGCCGGCGAACTCGGCGTGTTCATCGACGAGGAGCAGCTGCACGCGCTCGAGCAGAAGATGAGCAAGCGCGGCTTTCTCGAAGGCAGCGAGATGGCCGACACCTTCAACATGCTGCGTGCCAACGACCTGATCTGGTCGTTCGTGGTGAACAATTATCTGCTGGGCAACGAACCGTTCCCGTTCGACCTGCTGTACTGGAACAGCGATTCCACCCGGATGCCGGCGCGCATGCACAGTTTCTATCTGCGCCAGATGTATCAGCAGAATCTGCTGGTGAAGCCGGGCGGCATCACGCTGGATGGCGTGCCGATCGATCTCGGCCGGATCAAGGTGCCGGCCTATTTCCTGTCGACGCGGGAAGACCATATCGCGCCGTGGAAATCAACCTATCGCGGCACCCAGCTGATGGCCGGGCCGCGCCGCTTCGTGCTGGCCGCCTCTGGCCATACCGCCGGCGTGGTCAATCCGCCGGAGAGCGGCAAATACAGCCACTGGATCGGCACCGACCTGCCCGCCGACCCGGAAGCCTGGTTCCATGGCGCGACGGAGATCGCCGGTTCCTGGTGGCCGGACTGGCAGCGCTGGATCACCGGCCTGTCGAAAGCCCAGGTGGCCGCCCGCATCCCGGGTGCGGGCG
>DAICZL010000443.1 GCA_027311165.1 bacterium | reverse complement strand
CGCCCGCCAGCACGGTCGCGGACTCGGCCGGGACGGATGCGGAAATGGTCTTCGTCGCTCGCCATGATCCGACGATTGGAAGATAAAACTGCCGACACAAGGTCGAAAATGACGGCGTAGGGCCGTGGCGAAGAAATACTTGCTATAGCGTAGAAACGGCGGAACCGCGCACCACGCACGTTGCGGGCGCCACCCACAATACCATTGAAAACATTATGGAAATCGACTTCACCGACGCCGGCGCACCTTGCCCCTACGCTGGACAGCCGCCAAAAAACAATGTGCAGACAAACACTTAGGAACGAAGGTCCGGTAGCGAGGCAACTCGCTTTATCTTGCCCTCACCAATTCAGCCTCAGCATCGGCAATATTGGTCGCGGTAATCGTGTCGTCTGCGGCATAAACTGAGGCCTCGAATTCAGCCCACGCCTTCGCCCTGGCCTCGGCGGCTTCAGCCCTCAAAGTGGTTGCTTCCGCGCGTCCGCTGTCGAGTGCTTTGATCATGCTCTGTTGGTCGTCCAGCGGCGGCAGCGGCAACGGGAAAGCGGCGACCTCCTTGCTGTTGATTGAAGCGAGGTTCGTCGTCTGCTTTGCCTTTGTTCGAAAATAAGTCTGCCCATAGCTCGAATTGATCACCGACAGCACGAACTCAGGGCTTACTTTGGTTTGATCCAAGCGGACGCGGAGTACGTGATTCTGGTGAATACAATCGGCTATTTCGCTCCGCCAAATTGCACCGCGGCCCACCAACTCGGCGCTGTTTCCCTCGCACAACAGGACGTCTCCATCTTCCAGACGGTATCGGTGCATCTCCTCGTCCGGCACGTTGATGGTCTTGATCACGGTCAGGTCGAGACGATTTCGCTGCACGTTGGCGACCCGCAGATAGGGGCGTGCGTGGAGGCCCGGCCGATTGCCCGGATATTTTTGGAGCCCATAGCTGACCTTGCCCACGCTGCCGAGTGGCGACACCGGAAACGTTGGGACGGGGTCGGCCAGCTTTAAAACAGCGCGCAACACACCGTCATGGCTCAAGCGGTCGAGATCCTTGAACGACGCGACGAAGATCGGGCGGTCAGGCAGCGGGGTGGGTGGCGCGAAGCCGAGCGCCGCCTCGAAGTCGGCCAGCGCCTTCGCTTCCGCCGCGTCAGCTGCCTTCTCCTTCTCGGCCGCCTGCGTCAGCGCGGCGTCGTAGGCCGCCACGATCACCTGTTGTTCGGCGAGATCTGGAAGAGGGATTTTCAGGCTTTCGAAGAATGCGGGTCTGATTCGGCGCTTGGTCGTGTTGCCAGATGCCGAACCCGTCAACCGCCGCATGAACTCCGGCGCCCGAAGCACCATAGCGAGGAAGCGCGGTAGAACTCGCTTCGGATCGGGCGCGTAAACGGGATATTCTGGGCTAACCGCTACATGGTCGAAATCGTCGCCGATTACGCAAAACGAACCCTGCCCGACCCTGATCTTCGAGATTATCAGATCGCCCGGGAGCGCTTCGAAAAGCGGCCCCTTATAGCCGCGCTTCTCCTTCTCGCCTCGAAGGAATAGCTCGCCGCCGAAGGTCACTTTCGCGATGACGTTCAAATCGGACAGCAGTCTTGCCGTCTTGTCGATTGGCGCGACACGACGCGCCAACAGCTCCCGCAGTTCGACTGTTCGATGAGAGTAGCCTTTTGACGCTGCTTCCGATTCTTCGATCCAGGGCTCAAGAGCCCTCCACTGACGGATCAGGCAGCGGAGGGCAGGTGAAAATCCGGTATGTCCTTGGGCTTGGCCCCGGCCGCTGCCCAGGCCTGGAATCGCTGGAACGCCTCCAACACGTCAGGCAGGTCGTTCGGCACGTTCTCTCCGGTCTCGCCGGTCGAGGTGATGCCAACCGACTTGGGTGCTGCAACAAACACCGGATAATCGAAAGCGTCCCGCACATGCGACCACAGGGCCGCGTTATGGCGTTCGTCCAGCGCCCGCAGCGCCGTCGCCAGTTCGCGGTTCAGCGTATCGGCGGCGGTGGCGACAGCGGTCGTAAACGCTGCCGTGTAGGCCTTCTTGAGGGCCGCCGCCTTCGTGCGGTCCTTGGCGTCGTCGTGCCACGCCACGCGCAGCAACTTCGTTGCCCCGATGCTCTTGGGATAGGGCGGCGGGTCAGCAGAGAACCATGCCGGCGGTATGCGCTTGACGCCGAGAGCGGCCAGCTTGGTCAGAATGTCGGCGGCTTTCTTGTCGTCGCCGGAGACGATCCTGGGTCCATAGGTCGCGCAAAGCGCGTCGCGTTCGGCGTTGAACATGCTGTCATGCGCGGCGTGGGCAGCCGTCCAGGCGGCATCCCATGCCTTTTGATCCTTCTTGGTGAAGCGCTTGAGAAACACGAGCGACGCCTTTACCGTGGCGTCGGCGGAGCGGAACGTCTCCTCCGGCAAGCCTACGACAGCCAGTATTTTGGCCTTGCCCTCGCACCAACGGCGCAGCCAGGTGAGCGACGGATTGTTCAGATTGCCATCCGGCAGAACGATCCCGATCCGCCCGCCCGGTTTCAGCAGGTCGAGGCACCGCTCCACGAAAACGATCTCGGTGGCCCGGTTCGCCTTGCCCTTGCCGATCTCGAACAGGTCGAGAATGTTCGTCTTCGCCGTGGCGGCGGCGAGCATGCGGTCGTGGCTTTCCTCCCAAGCCGCGCCATAACGGCGCACGCAGCGGGCGCGATAGGCGGCGTCATTCAACACGCGCGTCTCGTCGCTGCCGCCAACCTTCTGGTCGCTGCCGACATTGGAGCCGAAGGGCGGGTTGGTGATGACGATATCGAATCGGCCCGGGAAGATGCCGTTAATATCTACAAGCCCGTCGTGGTAATGGATGCCGCCGTGGCCATCGCCGTGCATGATCATGTTCATCTTGGCGGTGCGGGCGGCGCGCGGCTCGGCATCGCAGCCGAAGATGCAATTCCAAGCGAGCCGGCCGACGCGGGTGTCAACCGGCCGGTTCTCGTCGTCGGACGGCAGAAGCTCCTTGTTCAGAGCGCCAAAGGCGGCGTCGATCCGCGCCTCCTCCACATCGGGGTCGAGCCCCTCCGCCTCGATCGTCTCGCGGGCGTTGTCCTTGTCGGCCTGGATTTCGGCCCCGATCTGGGCGCGGACATGCTCGAAGGCCCGGATTAGGAACCCGCCTGAGCCGGCGGCCGGATCGCAAATCAGCTCGCCCTCTTTCGGGTCGAGCAGGTTTACCATGAAGTCCACGACGGGCCGGGGGGTGAAGAATTGGCCGAGTTCGCCGCGGAAGGTGTTGCCGAGGAACCGCTCGAAGGCGAGGCCCTTGATGTCGTCGCCGGTCTTCGAGAGGTCGAACCGTTCCAATTCCTTCACGAGGCGTCGGAACGTCTCCTCCGAGATTTCGAGCCGGTCATTGGCCGTGAACAGGTCGTCGGCTTTGTAGTAGTTCTTTGTTTGTTCAAAGAGTCCGTCGTGCACCTGCGGATCGGTCGGCAGGCGGGTGGAGGCACGCCGGTCGAGGAAGTCAACGGTGAATGTGCCGTGTAGCCCCGACCGCTCAACATACATTTTGACAAAAAGGATTTTCGAGATGGTGTCGAACGCGCGCCCCGGTTCCATCTTGTGCACATCGCGCAAGATCGAGTGGCACTTGAACAGAAGGTCCTGAAATTCTTTTCGGTTGAACGCCCGGAGCTTGTTCTTGATTTCCTCGATGCGCTTGGCGTCACCCCAGTCCGACGCTCTGGCGATCTCGTTGATCTGGACGAAATCGCCCGGCAACCCTGGGACCAGCTTGAACACGGCGGTGAAGCGGGTGTTGTGCGCGATGAAGAATTCACAGCCGACCGCGCGCGTGTAGCTCTCGCCTTGATAGTAGTCCTTGACGTTGATATCGACGCCCTCGGACTTGCATTCCACGACCAGGACCGGGGTGTTGTTGTTCGCCTTCTTCTCGGGCGTCTCCCAGATGACGATATCGGCGCGAGGGCTTTTGTGGCCGTGCTGCGTCCGCCGCTCTTGGTCCATCTGCGCCAGCGAATAGCCGTAGTGGTCGATCAGATGCCGGATGAAGGTCTGCCGGACGATCTCCTCCGGCTTCGCCGCCACGTCCCGCCACTCTCCACGCAAGGGAATCCAGAGCCAGTTGCCTTCGCGGTGAAGCGATTCGGCGGCTGTCGGGAAGGGTGTTGACGGCTTGGTTTTAGGCTTACGAATCAATGCCGTCGGCATACTTCTTCCTCGGCTACACGGGGCGCATAGCACGACGGTACTTGACCGACGCCGCGTTGGCTACCACGGCGCAAGACCAGTCGCCTGTGCGGGAGGGGTCCTGGGATGCCTGCGGCCCGTTTGCCTTCAGAGGGCTACAGCGTAAACGTAGTGATCATCGCTATCCGGCGTGGCCCGCCAGTTCGGCTCAGAACGGGAGCATACCGGGTAGCCGATGTTCCGCCCTGGGCGGCGGCAACCGGCCGGGGACTACCGCCCGTCGATCCCGGTCTGGCCGCGTAGTCTGCCCGCGATCCGCGCGCGCCGGCGGCATCGCCAGGCCGGCCAGGCGCCCGGCATTCAGCCGTTGCGGCCGCATCCCTGATACCAGCCGACATCGCGCGTCGCGACCTCGCCGAAGGGAACGCCCTCGGCGATGGCCATCCGGATGATTGGCCAGGAGGTAAGGGTCATGCTCAGAAAAGGCCAAGGATCGCGCCAGTCCCAGCTCACATCGCGCGTCGTCAGCAACCGGGCCAGGCGGTCACGAAATCCTCGGCCACGCACCATCGCCAGCTGGGTTTCGGTAAGGCAGGAGTAGAATTGCTGCAGCGCGCGATGGCGGCGCACACGCACCAGAGGGGGCCTCCCCGGGTCGAGCACGGCGCCGGCGATGTCTTCGGGCAGCCAGAAATGCAGGCCGCTGGTGGTCCGGGGGTTGCATTCGATGGCCGTCACCCCGCCGGCCGCATCGAGGATGAAATCGAAGGAAATGAATCCGCTCCAGCCGGTCCCCGCCACGAAACGCGCGATCCAGCTGGCGATCGCGGGCGCGTCCACCCGCTCGAAGGTGATCGCGACCGTTCCGGACATCATCGTGCCCCGGTAGATCATCGTCGCGAGCACGCGGCCTTCATGAGCGATCGTGCAGCTGCTGTGTTCGTGACCGGCTGCGAAGCGCTGCACGATCGCCGGGGTGGCGGGATCGGGGTCCGGCAGGGCCGATCCGCGGCCGAGGAAGCGAACGCCCCGCCCGGCGCATGAGAACACCGGCTTGACCACCACATCCGCCGCTGCCGCCAGTTCCCGTGCCGCGATCGTGCCGAGCTTGTGGGTTTCCGGCACCGACAGGCCCAGGGCGCAGGCCTCGCGGACGAATCCCGCCTTGTCATACAGCGCAATTACCCGCTCGGGCGGCATGGTGAACAGCCGGACACGGTCGCTGAGCCGGTCGCGCAGGAAGGCGACATGCATGGTCTCCTCCGAGACCGGCACGACGAGATCGACATTTTCGCGGGCCACGATCTCGGTGAGCGCCGCCAGATACGCAGCCTTGCTCTTGCTCGGTGGCGGCACCACGAAGCTGCGGGCAACATGGCGCGAGGCGCCGGCCAGGGTCCAGGCGAAGGGTTCGGCAATGATCACCCGACAGCCGGCCCGGGCGAAGCCGCGCGCCAGATCGAGCGCCTTGGGCAGGCGCCCGAGCGTGAGCAGCACCGTCGTCATGGCCTGGCGTAGGTCGCGCGAACCATGATCTGTTCGTTGGGGCGGGTGGTCAGGCGGGCGGCCGGGCGGACGCCCGCCGGGTCGAGGACATGGAGATCGAAGCGGCGGAACAGCCGGGCGATCAGCAGCACCGCCTCCGTCTGTGCAAATGCCGCGCCCGCGCAGACCCGCGGGCCGAGACCATAAGGGATATAGGCACCCGGGGTGAGAGCCGCTTCGCGCTCGGGCAGGAAGCGGTCGGGATCGAAGACATGCGGGTCCCGCCAATAGGCGGCGTGGCGGTGCAGCACCCAGGGGGCCACCATCACCAGCGCGCCACGGCGGACCCGGCGGTGGCCGATCATGGTCGGCGCGGTGGCGACCCGCGGGAGAAAGGTGATCGGCGGATAGAGCCTGAGGGTTTCACGAAATATGTTGCGGATCGTGGGCAGATGCCTGGTCATCTCGAAGTCGATCGGATCTGCGGCGCCTGCGACAGCGTGGATCTCGGCACGCAGGCGCGCAACCAGGGGCGGCTGCATCGCCAGCAGAAAGAATGCCCAGGTAAGCGCGCTCGCGCTGGTTTCGTGGCCGGCGAGAAAGAGCACGCCGAGCTGGTCGATCAGTTCCTCGCGGCTGAAGGCGGTGCGGGTGAAATCGTCGCGGGCGGCGATCACGGAGGCGGCGATGTCATCGAACCCTGCTCCGCCCGGCCCGAGATGCGTGTCCAGCAGATCGCCCAGCAGACGCCGGATGGTCTGGCAGGCAGCGAGGACGAAGCCGCGCTGCGGCACGCTGGTCCAGGCCCGGTCCATGATCAGGCGGCGGATTTCCACCTGGGCCACGCTGCGTTCGAAAATCGTGAAGGCGTCGAACACCTCGCGGGCGGCCCCGGTCTGCAGCCCGGTGCTGAACACGGTGCGGCAGATGATGTCCGCCGTGAGGTGGCTCATCGCCAGATCGAGTGAAAATGCCGTGCCGTCCCGGACATGGGCATCGAGGGTCCGCTCGCAGGCCGCGGCGCCCTCCTGCATCGCGGGGAAGGCACGATTGACCCGCATCAGCGTGAAGGCCGGGTCGATCATCCGGCGCTGGCGGCGCCAGGTCTCTCCCGACGAAACGAAAATCGAATCGCCGATCAGCGGCGCCAGCGCCGCGACCATCAGATCGCTTTTGGGAAAGATGCCCTCGGGATCGGATAGCACGCGGCGCACCTGGTCGGGCTGGTTGACCAGCAGGATCGAGCGGCGCGAGTAGCCAAGCGGGCCGATATCCGTGCGATAGGCGCTGGCCGGAAGCAGGCTCAGCAGGTCGCCGTCGCCACGCAGCGCAGCCCGCAGCAATGCCAGCACCGCGGCGCGGGCCACCGGCCTGGGCGGTGCGTAGGCGGCCGGCCCGGCCAGGGGAGGGTCGACGGCGATCTGCATCACGCGGTGCGTCCAGGAAGCGCGGGAATGTCAACTCCACTTTACAGAAAAAACTGTCCAGTGCGATAGTCGGGCGGGCGTGGGACGAGGGACCCGATGGAGCTGGCGCTATTCCGCTGCCTGATCGGCGTTCACATCGTCACCGGCGCCAGCGCGGCCATCGCCGTCTGGGTGCCCGTGAGCGGCCGCAAGTGCGGGTTCAATCGCCGGTCATGGGGGCGGGTCTTCACGCGCTGCGTGCTGCTGACGGGCGGGCTTGCGGTCACGATGGGTCTGCTGACCCTGACCGATCCGTTGGGGCTGCACCCCCATCTGGCAGGCCGTTTCGACGCCGCGTTCGTGCGCGGGATCTTCGGCTGGATGATGCTGCATAACGGGATACTGACGATCAATCTCGGCTGGTACGGCTGGCTGTGCGTGACCAACCGGAACAATATCGCTGCCAATCGCACGCGCCTGAATATCGGCCTGCAGTATCTCGTCATGCTGGCTGCGGTGGTGTGTGCGTGGCAGGGTATGCGGATCGGCCAGCCGCTGATGATCGGGATCTCGGTGCTGGGGATCGCGACCGGCATCACCAGTCTCGTCTTCCTCTACGCCCGCAAGCCCACTCCGGTGGAGTGGATGAAGGAGCATGTCAAGACGCTGGTCGGCGCCGGCATCTCCGTCTGCACGGCGCTCATGGCATTCGGCTCGGTCCGTTTGATCCCCTCGCTCGCGCTGCACCCGGCGATGTGGGCAGTGCCGCTCGGCATGGGGCTCACGATCCTGATCGGTCACCGCACGCGTATCGACCAGAAGGCGGGCTTGAGCATCTGGCCGCTGGTCGGGCGGCGGACGGTGGCGGCGTCCGACTGACGGTGGGCGCCAGACCGGGGGATCGCGTCGTCGTCATCGGCGCCGGCATGGGGGGGCTGGCCGCGGCGGCCGATCTGGCACGCGCCGGTGTTCAGGTCGTGGTGTGCGAACGCGGCGCAGCCCCTGGGGGAAAGATGCGCCAGGTCATGGCCGGCGGCGCGGCGATCGATGCCGGCCCCACCGTCCTCACCATGCGATGGATCTTCGATGATCTCTTCAGCGCGGCGGGCGAGCGGCTCGACGATCATGTCGGCCTGACGCCGAGTGACACATTGGCACGCCACGCCTGGCGGGCCGGCGGCAGGCTCGATCTGTTCGCCGATATCGCCCGTTCGGCCGATGCGATCGGAGCCTTCGCCGGAGCCGGAGAGGCCCGTGCCTTTCTCGCATTCTGCGAGCGCAGCCGGGCGATCTATCGCACGCTGGTCGGGCCCTTCATCGCCGCCGAGCGTCCCTCGCCCACGGATCTCGTCACCCGGCTCGGAGCGCGCCGACTGCCGGATCTGTGGCGCACCATGCCGCTGCAGACGCTGTGGAGCGCACTCGGCGATTATTTCCAGGACCCTCGACTGCGCCAGCTCTTCGGCCGCTACGCCACCTATGTCGG
>DAICZL010000439.1 GCA_027311165.1 bacterium | reverse complement strand
GGGCATGGGGAACGGCGCGGTGTTCCAGCTCGTGCCGCAGCGCTTTCCCCGCCAGATGGGGGTGGTGACCGGGCTGGTGGGCATGAGCGGCGGAGTGGGCGGCTTCTACCTCGCCTCCAGCCTCGGCCTGTCGCGCCAGGTCTTCGGCAGCTACGGCCCGGGCTTCCTGGTGTTCGCCCTGCTCGCCGGGATCGCGCTGGTCTGCATCGGCGCCGTCTCGCGAAGCTGGCGCAGCACCTGGTCCGCCGCCTTCGGCGCGGCCCGGGTCTGAGGAGCACTCCCATGAACATGCTCTCCCCCACCCGCAAGCGGCTGGTCGTGATCGGCAACGGCATGGCCGGGATCCGCGCGCTCGAGGAAATCCTGACCCGCGCGCCGCAGGAATTCGACGTGACCGTGTTCGGCGCCGAACCGCACGGCAACTACAACCGCATCATGCTGTCCCCGGTGCTGGCCGGCGAGAAGGACTTCGCCGAAATCATCACCCACGACCGCGCCTGGTATGCCGATCGCGGCATCGAGCTGATCGCCGGCGAGGCAGTGGCCGAGATCGACCGCGCGGCGCGGCAGGTGCGCGGCGAGCACGGCACGCGCCGGGGCTATGACGCGCTGCTTCTCGCCACCGGATCGGATCCGTTCATCGTCCCGGTACCCGGGGCGGACCTGCCGGGCGTGGTGGCGTTCCGCAGCATCGCCGATGTCGAGACGATGCTGGCGGCGAGCCGCACCGGCATCCACGCCGTGGTGATCGGCGGGGGGTTGCTGGGGCTGGAAGCCGCCTATGGCCTGTCGCGCAGCGGCATGGCCGTGACCGTGCTGCACCTGATGCCCACGCTGATGGAACGCCAGCTCGATCCGGTCTCGGCCGGCATGCTGAAGGCGGATCTTGAGGCGCGCGGCATCGCCGTGATCACCGAGGCCAATACCGCGGCGATCCTCGGCGAGGACCGCGTGAAGGGCCTGCGTCTGGCGGATGGGAGGGAATTGCCGGCCGATCTGGTGGTGATGGCGGTGGGCATCCGTCCTGCCGTGGCGCTGGCGCGCTCGGCCGGGCTGGCGGTCGGGCGGGGCGTGCGCGTCGATGACGGCATGCGCAGCTCCGATCCCGCCATCTGGGCGGTGGGCGAATGTGTCGAGCATCGCGGGGCGCTGTTCGGGCTGGTGGCACCGATCTGGGAGATGGCGAAGGTGGTGGCCGAGACCATCACCGGCGCCGAGGCGGAATACGTGCCGAGCGTCAGTGCGACCCGGCTGAAGGTGACCGGGATCGACATGTTCTCGGCCGGTGATTTCCTGGGCGATGCGGGCACCGAGGAGATCGTGTTCCGCGACGCCGCGCGCGGCGTGCACAAGCGCCTGGTGCTGCGGGGCGAGACGCTGGCCGGCGTGGTGCTGTACGGCGATGCCGCCGACGGGGCCTGGTATTTCGACCTGCTGCGCAACGCCACCGACATCTCGGCGCTGCGCGAGGTGCTGGTGTTCGGCCCGGCGGTGGCCGGTGCGCCTTCGGCCGGCGTGGCGGCGCTGCCCGATACCGCCGAGATCTGCGGCTGCAACGGCGTCTGCAAGGGCACGATCCTGGCGGCCATCGCCGAACACGGGTTGACCGGCGTCGATTGCGTGCGGGCGCGCACCAAGGCCTCGGCCTCCTGCGGGTCCTGCACCGGCCAGGTGGAGGCGCTGCTGCAGCACGCGCTCGGGGCGGGATTCGATGCCGCGCCGAAAGTCAAACCGATGTGCAAATGCACCGGACACGGTCACGACGCGGTGCGCGCCGCGATCGCCGAGCGGGGACTGAAAACCATTCCGGCGGTGATGGCGGCCCTCGGCTGGACCAGCCCCGATGGCTGCGCGAGCTGCCGCCCGGCGCTGAATTTCTACCTGCTCTGCGCCTGGCCGGAGAGCTACGCCGACGACGCCCAGTCCCGCTTCGTCAACGAGCGCATGCACGCCAACATCCAGAAGGACGGCACCTATTCGGTGGTGCCGCGCATGTGGGGCGGTGTCACCAGCGCCGCCGAATTGCGCGCCATCGCCGATGTGGTGGACAAATACGGCATCCCCACGGTGAAGGTCACCGGCGGGCAGCGCATCGATCTGCTGGGGGTGAAGCGCGAGCAGCTGCCCGATGTGTGGCGCGACCTGAATGCCGCCGGCATGGTCTCGGGCCACGCCTACGGCAAGGCGCTGCGCACGGTGAAGACCTGTGTCGGCTCCGAATGGTGCCGGTTAGGCACGCAGGATTCCACCGCCACGGGCATCGCGCTGGAACGCATGTGCTGGGGCGCCTGGACGCCCCACAAGGTGAAGCTCGCGGTCTCCGGCTGTCCGCGTAACTGTGCCGAATCCACGATCAAGGATTTCGGCGTGATCGCGGTCGATAGCGGCTGGGAGCTGCATGTCGGCGGCAATGGCGGCATCAAGGTGCGGGTGACCGACCTGATCGCCAAGGTCGCCACGGCCGAGGAGGTGCTGGACTATTGCGGCGCCTTCCTGCAGCTGTACCGCGAGGAGGCGCGCTACCTGGAGCGCACCGCGCACTGGATCGAGCGCGTCGGCATCGAGGGAGTGAAGCGCCGGGTGGTGGACGACGCGGCCGGCCGCGCCCCCCTGCCCGAGCGCTTCCTGTTCGCCCAGAGCTTCGCCCAGGACGATCCCTGGGCGGAACAGGCGCGCCGCGCCGACCGCTTCGCCGATCTCGCGACGGTCGGCTGAGGGGGCGGACCATGGACGGATATATCGCCCCGACCTGGCGCGATGTCGGCAGCATCGACGAGATCCCCCGCCAGGGCGCGCGCACCGTAGCGACCGCGCGCGGCCCGGTCGCGGTGTTCCGCACGCTCGACGATACCGTGTTCGCGCTGGACGATGCCTGCCCGCACAAAGGGGGAAAACTGTCGCAGGGCATCGTGCACGGCCAGGCGGTCACCTGCCCGCTGCATGGCTGGGTGATCGGGCTCGCCGACGGCCGCGCCGCCGCGCCCGACGAGGGCTGCGTGCGCAGCGTGGCCGTGAAGCTGGAAGGGCGGCGCATCCTGCTCGCGCTGCCGGCATGACCGCCATGCGTACCACCTGCCCGTATTGCGGCGTCGGCTGCGGCGTGATCGGCGCTGCGGACGGCACGCTGCGCGGCGATCCCGACCATCCGGCCAATGCCGGCAGGCTGTGTTCCAAGGGTGCGGCGCTGAGCAGGACGCTCGACGACACGGGGCGGCTGACCGAACCGCTGATCGGCGGCCGCCCCGCCGGCTGGACGGAGGCGCTCGATATGATCGCCGCCCGCTTCGCCGCGAGCATCGCCGGGCACGGGCCGGACAGCGTGGCGTTCTACCTGTCGGGCCAGTTGCTGACCGAGGATTACTACCTGGCCAACAAGCTGATGAAGGGCTTCCTCGGCAGCGCCAATATCGACACCAATTCGCGCCTGTGCATGGCCTCGACCGTCGCCGGGCAGGTGCGTGCCTTCGGCGAGGACGTGGTGCCCGGCGTCTATGACGACTGGGAACAGGCCGACCTGGTGGTGCTGGTGGGCAGCAACACCGCCTGGTGCCACCCGGTGCTGCACCAGCGCCTGCAGGCGGCGCGCGCGGCGCGCGGCACCAGGGTGGTGGTTATCGACCCACGCCGCACCGCGACGGCGGAGGCCGCGGATCTGCATCTGCCGATCGCCTCGGGCGCGGATGTCGCGCTGTTCAACGGGCTGCTGGTGCATCTGGCCGGGGCCGGGGCGATCGATCCGGTCTGGACCGGCCGCCACACGGTCGGCCTGGCGGAGGCGCTGGCGGAGGCCGGCGCGCAGGCCCCGGACCTCGATCACGTCGCGGCGCGCTGCGGGATCGACCCCGAGGGGCTGGAGACCTTCTTCGCCTGGTTCGCGGCCACCGAGCGCGTGGTCACGGTGTTCTCCCAGGGGGTCAACCAGGCCGCGGACGGGACCGACCGGGTCAACGCCATCCTGAACTGCCATCTCGCCACCGGGCGGATCGGCCGGCCGGGGATGGGGCCGTTCTCCGTCACCGGCCAGCCCAACGCGATGGGCGGGCG
>DAICZL010000438.1 GCA_027311165.1 bacterium | reverse complement strand
CCGGCCCAGCCAGATCCGACCCAGCCAGCTCCGGCCCAGCCAGTTCCGCCCCAGCCAGTTCCGCCCCAGCCAGTTCCGCCCCAGCCAGTTCCGGCCCAGCCAGATCCGGCCCAGCCAGATCCGACCCCGACGCAGCCGGGTGACGCACAGGCAGAGACGACGATGCGGGCAGCGCGGCGACCGGCCGAAGCCACAAGCCCCCCGGACCGACGACCAGGAGACGGGCCAGCGGAGGAGCCGAGATAGCCGGGCTCGCGCAGCTGGGCGGGATTCTGGCGCCGGTCTTCGCGCTGATCGTGCTCGGCAAGGCGGCGTTGCCGCTCGGGCTGCTGGACGCGCCGGGGCTGCGCGGGGTGAACGAGGTGGTGTTCCGCCTGGCGATGCCGGCGCTGCTGTTCGATTCGGTCGCCGAAGCCGACGCGATGCATGTGCTGGACGTCGCCGCAGCCTATTTCGCCGCCTGTCTGATATTGTACGCGCTGGCGATGCTGCTCGCCTCGCGGCTGCTGGGCGCTGGGGTCTCGCACGCCGCGGTATTCGCCCTGAATGCGACCTACGGCAACACCGTGATGCTGGGCATCCCGCTGGTGGGGGCGCTGTTCGGGGTTGCGGGGCTCGGCTATCTGATGGCGATCATCGCATTCCATTCGGCCCTGCTGCTGCCGCTCGCGAGCCTGCTGATCGAGGCTGGCAGCCAGGGCCGCCCCAGCCTGCCGCGCCTGGTCCGCGCGACCCTCGCCGGCATGCTGCGCAATCCGGTGATCCTGTCGATCCTGCTCGCCTTCGCCTGGCGCGGCGCCGGACTAGGCGTGCCGGGGCCGCTGCATGCGCTGCTGGGCATGCTGGGAGCGCCGGCCGCGCCGCTCGCGCTGTTCTGCCTCGGTGCCTCACTGCCCGGCCTGCCCGGCCCCGCGACCCTGGCCGAGGCGCTGATGGCCGCCACCCTGAAACTCGCGGTACTGCCCGCTCTGGTGTTCGTGATCGCGGGATGGTTGGGCGGGCTGCACGGTGTGGCGCTGTCGGTCGCGCTGCTCACCGCGGGAATGCCGACCGGAGCCAATGCCTTCCTGATCGCGCGCCGCAGCGCCGGCCTCGGTGACGGCGCGGCGAGCACGGTGCTGATCAGCACATTGCTCTCGGTCGGCACGCTCGGCACGCTGATGTGGTGGCTGCGGTGAGAGCCGGGCACCAGCTTTCTGTTTTGCCGAGCGACCCGATCACGGTTGCAGTCAACCTGATGCGCTATCGCTTCAGGGAGTAGCGATGATCTCCACCCGCCGGTTCTGCGCCTCGCGCACCCCGGGGCCGGTCTGCACCAGCAGCACGGTCTGGCCGAATCCCTGGATGCCGATCTGATCGCCCGGGATCCCCAGCCGGACCAGCTCCGCCCCCACTGCCTTGGCCCGGCGCAGCGACAGCGCCTGATTATACGCCGCCGAGCCGGAGGTGTCCGTATAGCCTTTCACCTCGATCCTGGTGTGGGGCACCTTCATCATGTTCGCTGCGGCATCGGCGATGATCTGCCGCGCCCTGTCGGTCAGCGCTGCCTTGTCCCAGTCGAAGAATACCAGATACGAGCGGGTCTGCACCGCCGGGGCAACCGGCACCACCGGCGCGGGCGGTGATGGCGGAACGACATTGAAGGCGTAGCGCAGCCCGACCAGCAGCGAATGATTGTGGTTTTCCTTGGCGTCCAGATTGCCGCTGCCCGGCGCCGCCGAACTGCCCTGAAACGCCTCGGGCCCCAGCACGCCCATGAAGCGGTATTCGGCGGTCACCGACAGGCCGGGCGTGTGGGGAATGGGAAAGGCCAGGCCGCCGATCGCCTGGAAGGCGAAGCCGCCAGTCGTGCCGGACGCCTCCAGCACCGCGGCACCCCCGGGCGGGCTGGCATGCACGCCGCTCCAGCGCGTCCAGCCATAGCCGACGCCGCCACCGACATAGGGAAACAGCCAGGGCAGGCCGATATCGATGTCGAACAGCGCGTTCGTCATCACACCATAATCCTGCTGGGTTCCGCCGGCGCTGGTCGGAAAGGACGTGCCGGTCAGACGATTGACCGCGTTCGAGCGGTAATTGCCCTCGACCTCGAAGCGCCAGCCATTGCCCAGCGCATAACCCAGGCTGCCGGCCCCGGCGAAGCCCGCCCCGTAATTGGCCAGCAGCCCGGGGGTGCCGAGCCCGGGCGATGGCGGCAGCGACTGGCGTTCGAGGAAATTCACCCCCGCCCCGGCGCCGACATAAAGACCCTGGATCGGCTGCGCGCCGGCAGTCCCGACCCCGGCGACGACGCTCAGCGCCAGCCCCGAGACCAGCAGGCCCGCACGGATGATCCTGTTCTGACACGCCATGAACGGGCAGCGCTCCTTGCATCCGGCGCCGCTGGCGGCGCGGTGTGGGGGGTAGAGGCGGAAGTGGTTGCCCACCCAGGCTAGAACAGGGCCGGCACGAATGAAATTACCCCCACCGGTCAACCCCCATTTGGCCAACCCCGATCGGCCAACCCGCCCGGCAACGGCCAGGCCGCGATGGCCCGTGGGGCCTTCCCCCTCCGCCGCGTCCGGCCGGTCCGCTGCCCTGCAGCGAGGGCGGGGCCAGACCAGGCGGGGCCAAAACAAGCGAGCCGGCACCGCTTGGCGGTACCGGCTCGTGGAGCAGTCGGTCCGGACCGATCCCGGACTCCGGCCTCCGAAGTTACTTGATGATGATTTCGACGCGACGGTTCTGCGGCTCGCGCACACCATCGGCCGTCGGAACCAGCAGATGCGTCTGGCCGAAGCCCTGGATTGCGATGGTGTCCTTGGGGACGCCAAGCCGGACCAGTTCTGCGGCCACCGTCTGAGCGCGGCGGATCGACAGAGCCATGTTGTACTTCGCCGAGCCAGACGTATCGGTGTAGCCGTTCACCTCGATGCGGGTGTGCTGCACCTTGGGGATATTGGCGGCGGCATCGGCGATGATCTGCTTGGCGCGATCGGTCAGGTTGTACTTATCCCAATCGAAGAACACCAGGTAGGACCGGGCCGGAGCCGGGGCCGGAGCCACCATCGGCGGCGGCGGCGGCGGCGGCGCGACACCGAAATTATAGCGCACGCCCACCAGGATCGAGTTGTTGTAGTTGCCGGAAGTGTTGACCGCGACCGGGAACGACTGGCCGGTGGCGGCGATCGTCGCGGTGCTGCCGCCGTAGTTGCGGTTGCCGGCCAGACCCATGAACCGGTATTCGGCGGTCAGCGCCAGACCGGGCACGGCCGGGACCGGCACCGCGAAGCCGGCCATCGCCTGATAGGCGAAGCTGCCCTGGGTGTTGTGCGTGAAGATCGAGTCGCCGTTCACCGGCGCATAGATCGACACGTTGTGCCACCAGGAGTCCATGTAGCCGACGCCGGCGCCGATATACGGGATGAACCAGGGAGCGACCGGGAAGTCGTAGAACGCGTTGACCATCGCGCCATACTTGGTCTCGCTGCCGCCGGCATTGAACGCATCGCCGAAGGCCGTGGCCTTCTGCGCCTTGTTCTGCATGTAGTCGCCTTCGACCTCAAGCCGCAGGCCGTTGCCGAAGCCCCAGCCGATGCTGCCGAGACCGGCGAAGCCGGGCTGAGCGAACTTGATCTTGCCGTTGTTGGCAGTGCCGACCGCCTGGGTGAACCCGGTCGGACCGGTGATCGACTTCAGGGTCTCGTTGTTGAGGAAGTTCACCCCGGCACCAGCCCCGATATACAGGCCGGTCACGGGCTGAGCCTGCACAGCCACCGGCGCTGCCAGCACGGTCGCCGCCAGGAGCACACTCCGAACATTCATGTTGGTATCTCCTCGTTGTCTCTGCCTACGCCGCTGGCGCAGCCGTGGTCTCGCGCGGCCTGCGGATCCGCAGACCTCTGCATGTCGGGGACAATACCACCAAGAGCGGGGGAAGGGAGAGTCCTCCGACGATTTTCAATCACACTGTGGCAACACAGCCACAGCCCCGTGTCACCCGCCGAAAAAACCCAGGAAAAAGGCCAAGAAATTCACAACACCCTGGCCTCGAAAGGCGGCCGCAGGTCAGGGGCATCGAACTCCACGACCCAGATGTCCGGATCGGACCCGATCTGCCGCGCCAGATAGGCATCAACCGCCGCCTGGTCCACCGCCGCCGCTCCGGTGGCGCGCAGCCAGGCCAGATCGCCGTCCCCCGTGCGCATCTGCGACAGAACCACCAGGCCCTCGCGGCCTCGCAGCACCACCAGCACCCCACCGGAATCGGCATCGCCGCGCCGCAGCACGGCACCCGACTGGCCGCCGAGAGCCGCCTGGCGCAGAATCGCCTGCACCCAGAAACCAGACTTCAGACGCGCCTCGACCATGCCACTCCCCGTCGGCCGGCTGGCCCGCACCCGAACCACCTCCGCACTTGAACCACCCCCGCACTTGAACCACCCAGGCACTTGAGACAGCCTGGACAGGCTGCGACAAACAGCGCCCCAAAGCGAGTGATGCGGAGACGACGAATGGCGGAACCGACTAAAATGACGGCCGGCCAGCGCGCCTACGAGGCGAAGCGGGCCGCGAAGGCCGGGGTCAGCCTCGACCGGTGGCTGGAAACCAAGGCCAGGGACCAGGCCGCGGCCGAGAAGGCCCGCCAGAAATCCGCCGAACCGCCCAAGCCCGCCAAGAAGCCCGGCCTGATCGCCCGGCTGATCGACCGCGCCCACAAGCCGATCTGACATCGCCCCCGGGCGGCGCAGCCCTGCCCGGCCCGGCTCACCACATCCGCCGCACCACCCCGTCGCGCCGCTTCAGGCCGTGATAGGCCACGCCGGCCAGATGCAGCGCGATCAGCGCCAGCAGCACCCAGACCCCATATAAATGGAGCGCCGACAGCGACAGGGCTACCGGACGCGGCTGCTGCCCCACCGGAAACGGGATCCGGACCAGGCCGTACCAGACCAGTGGAAACCCCCAGGCATTGCTGTCCCATAGCCCGATCACCGGCTGCACCATCAGCATGGCATACAGCGCCGCCTGGTTCGTCCTCGCCGCCAGGCGCAGGCCGGCCGGCATCGTCGGGGGCAGAGGCGGCAAGCGGTGGGCGCCGCGCGCCAGCAGCCGGACCACCACCAGCACCAGCACGCTCACCCCGGTGCTTTCGTGCAGATTGTAGAGCAGCCGCTTGGTCGCCTCATCCGCCGGCTCGAAAGCGGTGATCCAGGTGCCCAGCACCAGCATGGCCAGCACCGCCAGCACGGTGGCCCAGTGCAGCCAGCGGATCATCGCCGGGTAGCGGGTCGTCACGGCACATTTGCCCCCATCGGCACAAGACGATCGTCCACCCGAAACCCGCGGGCCGGCAATAGAGACCGGCAAGGCCAAGGGCTCCCCCAGCGAAAGCGGTCCGGGGCCAAGGCCCCATCGGGAGACCAGATGGGAGTCCGGTAGGTAGAGCCCTCCGGCCTTGCCCTGTGAGATTGACGCCCCCCGCCCGGCCGGCCGACGATCGTGCCCATGGGAGCCGAAACACAGCTGGCGGAAGGTATGCGCCTGATCCGCGACAGCGCCGGCGCGATCTGCGCGCGCGGCGACGGGCTGCGGCGCATCCGCGCCCTGCGCTTCCAGGACCCCGGCTTCGACCGCGCGGTCTGGACCGAGATCTGCGCGATGGGCTGGCCCGGCCTGCTGGTGGCCGAGGCCGATGGCGGCGCCGGGCTCTGCCTGCGGGAACTCTGCGCGCTCGCCGAGGAGCTGGGCGCCGGGCTGGTGCCCGAACCGCTGATCGAGGCCGCCGCTTCGGCACCGCTGCTGCGCGGCGCGGCGCTGGCGGATCTGCTCGGCGGCAGGCGCGTGGTGATCCTCGCCGAGGCCGAGACCGCCGCCTGGCGGCACGACCAGCCGCCGCAGGCCCGCCTGCAACACGGGCGGATCACCGGGCGGAAGCTGTTCGTGCCGATGGCCGGCGGCGCCGATGGGTTCCTGGTCACCACCGCCGACGGCCCCGCCCTGGTGGCGCGCGCGGCGCCGGGCGTGCATCTGGCGACCGCGCCCGGCCAGGACGGCGGCACGCTCGGCACGCTCAGCCTGGACGCCGCGCCGGCCGAGCCGCTCGGAACGGATGGCGCGGCGGCGATCGAGGCCGCCACACTCGCCACCGCGGCGATGCTGCTGGGCGTGATGGACCGGGCCTTCGCCCTCACGCTCGACTATCTGCGCATCCGCCGCCAGTTCGGCGTGCCGATCGGCAGCTTCCAGGCGCTGGCCCACCGCGCCGCCGCTCTCGCGATCCAGATCGCCCTCGCCCGCGCGGCGATCGAGGCGGCGGCGGCGGCGATGGATGCCGGCCCGCAGGACGATGCCTGCCGGGCCCGCGTCTCCCAGGCCAAGGCCCGCGCCGCCGACGCGGCCCTGCTGGTGACCCGCCAGGCGGTGCAGCTGCATGGGGCGATCGGCTATACCGACGCGCACGACATCGGGCTGTATCTGCGCAAGGCGATGGTGCTGGCCGGCCGCTACGGAAACGCTGCCGCCCACCGGGCGCGCTTCGCGGCGCTGGCCCCCGAGGAGGAAGACGCGTGAGCCTGCGCATGGAACGCGATGGCGCCCTCGCCATCCTGACGCTCGACGACCCGGCCCGGCGCAACCCGATCGGCGAGGCGATGCGCGCGGCGCTGCTCGACGCCTTCGAGACGCTGGAAGCCGATGCAGGGGTGCGCGCCGTGGTGCTGACCGGGGCGGGCG
>DAICZL010000435.1 GCA_027311165.1 bacterium | reverse complement strand
ACGAACACCGGCTCGCCGAGCACGTCGAAATGCGGGCTCACGCCCAGGCCCGGGCGATCGGGTGCGGTCATGAAGCCCTCGATCCGCCTCGGGGCGCCCGCCGCGATGTCGATCGTGCCATAGCTGTTGAAATCCGTGGCGGAGAAGCAGAACTCCTCGGGCGTGGACAGCGCCAGATGGGCGATCGTCGCGGTGACGATATCGCCCCCCCAGCTGTCCTCGATCGTCATCGGCGTGCCCGATGCGACGCACAGATCGCGCATCAGCCGCGCCTTGGTCAGCCCGCCGACCTTGCTGATCTTCAGGTTGATGATGTCCATCGCATCCTCGGCGAGCGCCTTCGCCAGCGTGCCGACGCCGTCGATCACTTCATCGAGCACGAAGGGGCGCGAGGTGCGCCGCCGCACCGACAGGCATTCCTCGTAGGTCGGGCAGGGCTGCTCGATATAGACATCGACATCGCCGACGCTGCTGACGATGCGGGCCGCTTCGGCGCGGGTCCAGCCGGTATTGGCATCGGCGACCAGAATGTCGCTGCGGTCGAGCACGGCGCGGGTCTGGCGGATGCGATCGATGTCCTGATCGGCGTCGCCGCCGACCTTGAGCTGGAATTTCGTGTAGCCCTCGGCCTTGTACCCGGCGATCTTGCGCGCCATGATTTCCGGCGCTTCCTGGGAGATCGCGCGATAGAGCGCGATCCGGTCCTGCGCGGGACCGCCGAGCAGGCGGAAGACCGGCAGGCCGACGGCTTTCCCCAGAATGTCCCAGCAGGCGATGTCGATCGGCGCCTTCACATAGGGATGGCCGCGCAGCACCTTGTCCATGTGGCGGTTGAGCACGCCGAGATCGCGCGGATCGAGCCCGATGAGTTTCGGCCCGATCTCCTGCAGCCCCGCCCGCACGCCATGCGCGTAGGCCGGCAGATAGGCCGAGCCGAGCGGGCAGCACTCGGCGTAGCCGGTCAGGCCGGCATCGGTCTCGACGGCGACGATCGTCGAGTCGAAGACCTCGACGAAGTTCCCGTTCGACCAGCTGTAGCGCCCCTCCTTGAGCGGCAGGCCGATCTTCCAGACCTTGATCGCGGTGATTTTCATCCGATCCTCCGATGGCTTTCGCGCGCAGGCGTCCGCGAACCCGTGTGTCCCCGCCGCGCCGGCGGCGATCTCTCCGGCCCTTCGCTCATCGGACGGATTTCAGGAACTGGATGGTCTCGGGCCTGCCGGGATTGCCGATCACCTGATCGGGCGGCCCGATCTCGTGTATCCGGCCCTGATGGAAGAAGGCCACCCGGTCGGACACATCCCGCGCGAAATGGATCTCGTGGGTCACGACGACCATCGTCATGCCCTCGGAGGACAGCATCCGCAAGGTATCCAGCACTTCGCCCACCAGCTGCGGATCGAGGGCGGAGGTGACCTCGTCGAACAGCATGTAGTCGGGCGACATCGCCAGGGCGCGCGCGATCGCCATGCGCTGCTGCTGCCCGCCCGAGAGCCGGGAGGGATAGACCGAGAGCTTGTCCTTGAGGCCGACATGATCGAGGCGGTCGGTGGCGATCGCCTCGGCCTCCGCGCGGCTCCTGCCGAGCACCTTGCGCGGCGCCAGCATCACGTTCTCGAGCACCGTCAGATGCGGGAAGGCGTTCCATTGCTGGAACACGATGCCGATCTTCCGCCTGAGATGGTTGAGGTTGGTGCCGCTTGCATGGACATCGACGCCATCGACCAGGATGCGGCCGGCATCGATGGGCTCGAGACCGTTGATGCACATCAGCAGGGTCGACTTGCCGGACCCCGAACCGCCGATCACCGAGACGACCTCGCCGCGCTCGACCGTCATGCTCACGCCTTTGAGCACCTCGAGATGGCCGAACGATTTGTGGACATCCGCGATCTCGATCATTGGTCATGCCACCGTCGTTCGAACCAGGCGCCGGCACGCGCGATGGGGAAGCTGATCACGAAATAGATCGCCCCCGCGATGCCGAGCACCAGCAGCGGTTGCTGGGTACGGGTGATGACGATCTGCGAGGAGCGCAGCAGCTCGATGATGCCGATCCAGAGCACCAGCGCGCTGTCCTTCATGAGACCGAGCGCGAGGCCGATCCAGCCGGGCAGCCCCACGCGCAGCGCCATCGGAAGAACGATCGCCGTGAGGTCGTCCCACCAGGTCATGCCGAGGGATCGCGCGGCGCGGCGCGTGGGAAGCGGCACGGCGAGCACGCTGGCGCGCACGATTTCCGTGCAATAGGCGGCGCCATAGGTGGCGAGGACGATGCAGCCGATCGTGAAGGCGCTGAGATCGAGCCCGAGGATCGGCGCGAAGGCGTTGACGAGGATGATCTGGATCAGCAGCGGCACCGAGCGGAAGACATCGAGCACGGCGCCGAGGGCGAGGCTCGGCCAGCCCGGCGCGGTGGCGCGCAGCAGGCCGAAGCCGAGCCCGAGCACGGTGCCCCCGAGGACCGCCCAGAAGGTCAGCAGGAGCGTGATCCCCGCGCCGTGGAGCATGAACAGCACATCTTGAAGGGAGACGGTGGCGTCGAACACCGTTCCCTCAGTACCGGAAGAGCCGCCGCGCCAGCAGGCGCGAGACCAGCATCATCGCCTTCGCGATCAGGTAGTAGAGGAGGGCCGCGACCGAGAAATACTCGAACGTCCGGTAGGTCAGCACGTTGAGCTGCTGGGTGACCCCGGCGAGGTCGGTGTCGAGCCCGACCGTCAGCCCGAGCGCGGTCATCAGCACCGAGAGGGTCATCTGGTTGGTGATCGGGTAATAGACGATCCTGAAGAGCTGGGGCAGGACGATCAGACGGAAGGCCTGCGGCCCCGACATGCCGAGCGAGCGGGCGGCGCGCGCCTGGGTCGCGGGGATGGCGCGCAGGCCGCCGCGGAAGGTCTCGGCGAGATAGCTCGCGTTGTTGAAGGCGATGCCGGCGGTGAGTGCGGCGAAGCTGCTGAGGTGCAGCCCGAACGAGCCGAGACCGAAATAGGCGAGATAGATCTGGAAGAGTCCGGGCGTGTTGCGCCCGAACTCGATCCAGGCCAGGGCCAGGCCGGCGGCGGTCCTGTTGGCGCTGGTGCGGCCGAGGGCGAGGGCGACCCCGGCGGCGATGCCGATCGCCGTCGCCAGCGCGGCGATCTCGACCGTCACCACGCAGCCTGCCAGCATCTGCGGCAGGGCCTGCAGGACGGGCCGCCAGTGGAAATTGTAGTGCACGATGGCGATGCGCGCGCCGCGCCGGACGCGGTGAGGGGCTACTCGTAGACGCCCGGAATGGTGAGGCTCGGCGGGGACCCGGCGCCGATCCACTTCTTGTAGAGTTCCTGGTACCGTCCGGTGCGGACCTGGTGGCTGATGAACAGGTTGAGGTAGTTGAGCAGGCCCTGTTCGCCGCGCTGCGCGATCAGGGCGACGTAGTCGTCTTCATAGGGCGCCTCGCCGGTGATTTCGAGATTGGGATATTTGCCGGACCGCACGATGGCGGAGGCGACGGTCGAGGTGACATCGGTGGCGTCGATCTGGCCCTGCGACAGGGCGAGGAAGACATCGGCCTGCGACTGGTAGGGGTGGAAGGAGCCTTTCGGATCGTTCCATGCCTTGACGTCCTTTTCGAGCGCGATCGCTTCATAGGTGCCGGCGGTCGAGCCGACCGGATGGCCCTTCTGCGAGGCGTAGTCGGAAATGCCGCTGCCCTTGCGGGCGAGAATCTCGAACTTGAACACGAAATACGGGTTGGAGAAGCCGATCGTCTTGGCGCGCTCGAGCGTGTTCGAGGTGGAGGCGACGCCGACATCGGCCTTGCCGCTGAGCAGCGCCGGAATGCGCTGCGGGAAGGGCGTTTCGACGATCTCGGCCTTGACCCCGAGCGCCTTGGCGAGGTCGTTGCAGGTATCGACATCGAATCCGATCGGCACGTTGTTGGCGTCGCGCGATCCCATGGGCGGGAAGTCGAGCGTGACGGCACAATGCAGCGTCCCGGAGTTGATGATGTCGTCGAGCTTGTCGGCCCTGGCGGGGCCGGCCGCCATCAGGCCTGCCGCGACGATGAGGCCCAAGGTTTTGCGCATGTCGGTGTCACCTCTGCCATGAAAGTGATGTCACGTCCGTCCCGGTTTCTTCGCGAGCGCAAAAAGCCCCGGACAAAGGGAGAAGGTTTGCAGAATTGAATACAGCAGGCAACAACCGTGTTGATTGTGCGGGGACGGAGAGGGCGCCGGTGAGGCGGTGCAGAAAAATTTCAAGCGTCTGAAATCGCTTGATGTTTCATGAGGCAGTGCCGATGGGCAGGCGCCGGCCGATGGCGCAACACGGGAACCGGGCCCGGTTTGGCCGTGTCGGGCCGGGCGGGCC
>DAICZL010000432.1 GCA_027311165.1 bacterium | reverse complement strand
GGCCAGCGGGGGAACCAGTGGGGGCGAGCGCATCTTCGCGTCCCCGCTGGCACGGCGGATGGCCAGGCAGGCGGGTATCGACCTGGCCGCGGTGAAGGGCAGCGGGCCGAACGGGCGGATCGTGAAGGCGGATATCGAGCACGCGCGGCCCGGCCTCGCCGCTTCCGGCCCAGCCCCGTCCGGTCCCGTGATGTCCGGCCCCGGCACGGCCATGCCTGCGGCGGCCCCCGCCGCGCCGAAACCGGCCGCGCCGATCACCGCGCCGCACACGCTGGTGCCCAACAGCACGATGCGCAAGGTGATCGCCCGCCGGCTGGCCGAGGCCAAGCAGACGGTGCCGCATTTCTACGTCTCGATGGACATCGAGCTCGATGCGGTTCTGAAGCTGCGCGCCGAGCTCAACGCCAAATCGGCCAAGGACGGGCCGGGCGCCTTCAAGCTGTCGGTCAACGACCTGATCATCAAGGCCGCCGCGATCACCCTGCGCCGCGTGCCCAAGGTGAACGCCACCTATACCGACGAAGCCACCATCCTCTACGACGATGTGGACATCAGCGTGGCGGTCTCGATCGCCGAAGGGCTGATCACGCCGATCATCCGCAAGGCCGACCAGAAGGGCCTGGCCGCGATCAGCAACGAGATGAAGGATCTGGCCGGCCGGGCGCGGGCCGGCAAGCTGAAGCCGGAGGAGTTCCAGGGCGGCGGCTTCTCGATCTCCAATATGGGCATGTATGGGGTCAGCGAATTCGCCGCCATCATCAATCCGCCGCAGGCCGCGATCCTGGCGGTCGCGGCGGGCCAGCAGCGTCCGGTGGTGAAGAACGGCGCGCTCGCGATCGCGACCGTGATGACCTGCACGTTGTCGGTCGATCACCGGGTGGTGGATGGCGCGCTGGGGGCGGAATGGCTGGCGGCGTTCAAGGCCATCATCGAGGATCCGCTGAGCCTGATGCTTTGATCGCCGCCGGGACCTCCCCTGGGACCGCCCCTGGTACCGCCCCTGGGACCTCCGCCGGCACCGTGCTGCGGGCGGCGGGTCCGGCGGACGTGGCGGTTATCGCGGGCTTCGTCGCCGCGCTTGCGGCCTTTGAGAATCTGGCGCGGGAGGCGACGGCCAGCGAGGCGGATTTCCACGAGGCCCTGTTCGGCCCCCGGCCGCGCGCCGCGGCGCTGATCGCCGAGACTGCCGGCAGCCCGGTCGGGTTCGCGCTGTGGACCTTCAATTTCAGCACCTTCACCGGCCGCCCGGGGCTGTATGTGGAGGATGTGTACGTCGAACCGGCGTGGCGGGGGCAGGGCGTGGGACAGGCGATCTTCCGCCATCTCGCGCGGCTGGCGGTGGCGGAAGGGTGCGCGCGGATGGAGTGGTCCGTGCTGGACTGGAACGAAAACGCCCTGCGCTTCTACCGCGCCCTGGGCGCGCGGGGGATGGAGGAATGGACGCTGCAGCGGCTGAGCGGGCCGGAACTGGCGGCCCTCGCCACCTGAGCGATCGTGAGGGAGAATGTCCGCCTGCGTGACTTGCGCCACCCCGTGCCCGGAGCGCCCGGCGGGCAGTCTCCGGCAGCTTCGATGTCGCGCGGGCTCTGAGAGGAGACGGCCATGGCCGAGGCGAAGTCGATCCGCCTGTCCGAGAAGCTTTCCGCCGTGCCGGCCTTCTGGTCGCCACGCATCGTCGAGACCGTGGATGGCTACGATGTCAAGGTGGTGAAGATCGTGGGCGACTTCGTCTGGCACAGCCATGCGGACGCCGACGAGATGTTCCTGGTGCTGGGGGGAAGCTTCCGGATGGACTTCCGCGACCGCGCGGTGGACCTTGTCGCCGGCGAGATGATCGTGGTGCCGCGCGGCGTCGAGCACAAGCCGTTCGCGGCGCAACCCTGCGAGATCCTGCTGTTAGAACGGCAGGGCCTGGTCAATACCGGCGACGCGCCGGCGAGCGAGCGGACCCGTGCCGCCGAAAGGATCTGAGATGGCCGACCAGAGCTTCGACCTGATCGTGGTGGGTGGCGGGCCGGGCGGCTATGTCGCCGCCATCCGCGCCGCCCAGCTGGGCATGAAGGCCGCGGTGGTGGAGCGCGAGCATCTGGGCGGCATCTGCCTGAACTGGGGCTGCATCCCCACCAAGGCGCTGCTGCGTACCAGCGAGATCAATCATCTGCTGCATGATCTGAACCAGTACGGCTTCAGCGTGGACAATCCGCGCTTCGACATCGAAAAAGTGGTGAAGCGGTCCCGCGCGGTGGCGAAGCAGCTGTCCTCGGGCGTCGCGCATCTGCTGAAGAAGAACAAGATCACGGTGTTCGACGGGCAGGGGCGGCTGGCCGGCAAGGGCACGCTTGCGGTCGAGAAGGACGGCAAGCCTCTCGCCACGCTGAAGGCCCCGCACATCATCCTGGCGACCGGCGCGCGCGCCCGCCAGCTGCCCGGTCTGGAGGCCGACGGCAAGCTGATCTGGACCTACAAGGAAGCGATGGTGCCGCCGGCGATGCCGGCTTCCCTGCTGGTCATCGGCTCGGGCGCGATCGGCATCGAGTTCGCGAGCTTCTACCGCAACATGGGCGCCGAGGTGACCGTGGTGGAGGTGATGGACCGGGTGCTGCCGGTCGAGGACGAGGAGATCAGCGCCTTCGCCCGCAAGGCGTTCGAGGCGCAGGGGATGAAGATCCTCACCAGCGCCACCGTGAAGCGCGCGGCCAAGGCGGGCGATGGCGTGGTGGTGACCATCGAGGCCGGCTGCAAGACCCAGGACATCACCGCGAGCCGGGTGATCTCGGCGGTGGGCATCGTCGGCAATGTCGAGGGTCTCGGCCTGGAAGGCACCGGGGTGAAGGTCGAGAAGACCCATGTGGTGATCGACGGATATTGCCGCACCGGCGAGCCCGGGGTGTATGCGATCGGCGACCTGGTCGGCCCGCCCTGGCTCGCCCACAAGGCCAGCCACGAGGGGGTGATCTGCGTCGAGAAGATCGCCGGGCTGAACGATGTGCATCCGCTGGATGTGCTGAACATTCCCGGCTGCACCTATTGCCGGCCGCAGGTGGCCTCGGTGGGGCTGACCGAGGCGCGGGCCAGGGCGCTGGGGCACCAGGTGAAGGTCGGCAGGTTCCCGTTCATCGGCAACGGCAAGGCGATCGCGATGGGCGAGCCCGAGGGCATGGTGAAGACCGTGTTCGATGCCGATACCGGCGAATTGCTGGGCGCGCACATGATCGGCGCCGAGGTGACCGAGATGATCCAGGGCTATACCATCGCCCGCACGCTGGAGAGCACCGAGGCGGAGTTGATGCACACCGTGTTTCCCCATCCCACGATCAGCGAGACGATGCACGAGGCGGTGCTGGCCGCGTATGGCCGGGCGATCCATTTCTGAACCTGCCCGGTCTGAACCTGCCCCGGGCTGCACCTGCCAGTTCTGCACCTGCCAGTTCTGCACCTGCCGGGCCGCGCAAAGTCGGGCCGCCGAAAGTCGGGGCCCGCAAAGTCGGGGCCCGCAAACTCGGGGCCCGCACAGCCGGGGTCCGGCCGATGCGGGTCCGGCTGGTGTCGGGAACCGGTGCCCGCCCGGGCCGGTCGGAGCAGCAGGTTGCGGGGGCCTTGGGGAGGTGGCGATGCTGCAGATCTGTTTCGCCGTGCTGTCCGCCGCGGCGATGCTGGGCATGGTGCTGGCGGCGCTGCATCTGCGGGCGACCGACGGGGGCAGCCCGCCGCGCTGGCTGAGGCTGACGCATGGGGCGCTGGGGGCGGCGGGCG
>DAICZL010000431.1 GCA_027311165.1 bacterium | reverse complement strand
CTGCTGGCCGAGGCCACGCCGACGCAAGAGCAGAGCACGGCGACCGAGGCCCTGGCGCGCCGGCTGATCGCCGCGCTGCGCGCCAAGGGCACGCGCGGGGCGGTGCCGGGGCTGATCCGCGAATACGACCTGTCGAGCCAGGAAGGCGTCGCGCTGATGTGCCTGGCCGAGGCGCTGCTGCGCATCCCCGATCCGGCCACCCGCGATGCGCTGATCCGCGACAAGATCGCCGGCGGCGACTGGCAGTCCCATCTCGGCCATTCCCCCTCGCCTTTCGTCAATGCCGCCACCTGGGGGCTGCTGGTCACCGGCAGGCTGGTCGCCGCCAGCAGCGAGGGCGGCCTGGCCAGCGCCGTGACCAGGCTGATCGCCCGCGGCGGCGAGCCGCTGATCCGCCGCGGGGTGGACATGGCGATGCGGCTGATGGGCGAGCAGTTCGTCACCGGCCAGACCATCGAGGAGGCGCTGGCCAACAGCCGCGCCCGCGCCGCGCGCGGCTTCCGCTATTCCTACGACATGCTGGGCGAGGCGGCGGCGACCGCGGCCGATGCCGGGCGCTACCAGGACGCCTACCGCCAGGCGAGCGGGGCGATCGGGCGGGAAGCCGCCGGGCGCGGCTTCCGCGAGGGCCCCGGCATCTCCATCAAGCTGTCCGCCCTGCATCCGCGCTACAGCCGCCCGCAGCGCGGGCGGGTGATGGCGGAATTGCTGCCGCGGCTGCAGGCGCTGGCGGTGCAGGCGCGGGGCCAGGGGATCGGCCTGAACATCGATGCCGAGGAAGCCGACCGGCTGGAGCTGTCGCTCGATCTGCTGGCGGCGCTGTGCCACGACCCCGCGCTGTCCGGCTGGGATGGTCTGGGCTTCGTCGTGCAGGCCTATCAGAAGCGCGCGCCCTTCGTGCTGGACGCGGTGATCGACCTCGCCCGGGCGAGCGGCCGGCGGCTGATGGTCCGGCTGGTCAAGGGCGCCTACTGGGACAGCGAGATCAAGCGCGCGCAGGTGGACGGGCTGGAGGATTTCCCGGTGTTCACCCGCAAGCCCCATACCGACCTGTCCTACCTGGCCTGCGCGCGCCGGCTGCTGGGGGCGCCGGATGCGGTGTTTCCGCAATTCGCCACCCACAACGCCCACACCCTGGCGGCGATCTGCACCCTGGCGGGGCCGGCGTTCCGGCCGGAGGACTACGAGTTCCAGTGCCTGCACGGCATGGGCGAGGATCTGTACGACGAGGTCGTGGGTCCGTCCGGGCTCGACCGGCCCTGCCGCATCTACGCCCCGGTCGGCACGCATGAGACGCTGCTCGCCTATCTGGTGCGCCGGCTGCTGGAGAACGGCGCCAACAGCTCCTTCGTCAACCGCATCGCCGATCCCTCGGTGCCGGTCGAGACGCTGGTGGCGGACCCGGCGCGCCAGATCCGCGCCGTCGGCGCCGTGGAGGGGTGCCTGGGGGCGCCGCATCCGGCGCTGGCGCTGCCGCCCGGGCTGTTCGGGGCGGAGCGGCGGAATTCGCTGGGCTTCGACCTCGCCGACGAGGCCGCGCTGGCCGGGCTCGCGGCGTGCCGGCGCCGGGAGGCGGCGCGGCGGTTTCTGGCGGCCCCGATGCTGGCGGCCCCGATGCCGGCGACGGGGCGCGGAGCGACCGCTGCCGGCGCTGGCACATCGGGGATCAGCCCCGTCGGTACCGGCACCCCGGATGCCAACGC
>DAICZL010000426.1 GCA_027311165.1 bacterium | reverse complement strand
CGCCCGCCCCGGACCCCCGCGGCCCGCCGCGCAGGTTTCGCGGCCGGGGCCGGGCAGCCGCGAGGCGCCTGCCCGGCTCCGCCAGTCCTGGCGGCGCGGCTCAGGCGGCGGTGGTCTTCGCCTGCATCAGGGTCTCAAGCTCGCCCGACTGGTACATCTCGGTCACGATGTCGCAGCCGCCGATGAACTCGCCCTTGACATAGAGCTGCGGGATCGTCGGCCAGTTGGAGAACTGCTTGATCCCCTCGCGCAGTTCGGGGTCTTCCAGCACGTTCTCCGAGGCGAAGGGCACGTTCAACTGGGTGAGGATCTGCACCACCCGGGCCGAGAAGCCGCATTGCGGGAAGATCGGCGTGCCCTTCATGAACAGCACCACCGGGTTCTCGGCGATCTTGGTCTGGATGCGGTCGAAAGCAGGATTGCTCATCGGTCTCTCCTCATGCGGGGGGGCGCCCCGTCGGGGCCAGGTCGGTCAGGCATTCCGCGCTGCGCAATCGCGCCGCGCGCGGGTGGATGAGGCGCCGGTCACGCCGGATCGAACTGCCGGAGCGCGGTCGGCGCCGGTGGCATCGGATCCGGTGGCATCGGATCCGCGGATCGCTCGCGCTCTTTGTTCCGTCGAACCATCTGTTCTGTCGGACGGTTCCATCGCGGTCGACGTCAACCCGAGGCGCCGTGGCTCTAATCCGGCGCCGAGGTCTGCAAGGCAAGGGCGTGCAATTCCCCGCCGACACGGCCATGCAGCGCGGCATAGACGATCTGGTGCTGGCGGATCCTCGGAATGCCGCGGAACTGTTCGCTCACCACGGTGGCGGCGTAGTGGTCGCCATCCCCGGCCAGGTCCTCGACGGTCACGCGCGCATCGGGCAGTGCCGCCTTGATCAGCGCCTCGATCTCTCCGGCGGCCATCGCCATCGGCAAATTCCCTTCAGCCGGTCCCGTCCATCAGGGCGGGAAAGAAGCGTTCATGCGCGGTTCTCAGCGCCTCGAGCGATATGGTCGCGCCGTCGGGCAGAGTCAAATCCCGCCCGCCGCTGGTCCCCAGCCTGATCGCGTTCAGCCCGGCCGCCTCGGCGGCGCGGATCAGCGGCGCCGCCTCTCCCACCGCCAGCACGTAGCGGCCCTGGTCCTCGCCGAACCAGAAGGCGTGGCTCGGGATCTCGCGCGGGCCAGCGGACAGGCGCACGCCCATGGCACCGGCCAGCGCCATCTCGGCGATCGCCACCAGCAGCCCGCCATCGGACACGTCGTGGCAGGCGCGGACCACGCCGGCCTCGCTCTGGGCGCGCACGAAATCCCCGGCGCGGCGCTCGGCGGCCAGATCGACCTGGGGCGGCGCGCCTTCTTCCCGGCCGGCGACCTCGCGCAGCCACAGCGACTGGCCGAGCCAGCCGCGCGTCTCGCCGATCACCACCAGGTCGAGCCAGCGCGGCAGCGCGATGCCGCGCGCCAGGGCCGCGTTCTCGATCACCCCCAGCCCGCCGATCGCCGGGGTGGGCAGGATCGCGCGGCCGTCGGTCTCGTTGTACAGGCTGACATTGCCGGAGACGACCGGGAAGTCGAGCACCCGGCAGGCCTCCGCCATGCCGCGGATGGCGGCGGCGAACTGGCCCATGATCTCGGGCTTCTCGGGATTGCCGAAATTCATGTTGTCGGTGATCGCGAGCGGCTTCGCGCCCACCGCGGTCAGGTTGCGCCAGGCCTCGGCCACCGCCTGCATCCCGCCCATCTCCGGGTCGGCGGCACAATAGCGTGGCGTGCAGTCGGTGGTCAGCGCGAGCGCCCGGCTGCTGCCCTCGATCCGCACCACGGCGGCATCCGCGGCCCCGGGGCGCTTGACGGTCTGCCCACCGATCGTGCTGTCGTACTGATCCCACACCCAGGCGCGCGAGCACAGATCGGGGCAGGCGATCAGGGTCAGCAGCGCGTCCTTCAGCCCCGCCCGGTTCTCGATCCGTGCCGCATTCAGCACCGGCTGCTTCGGCGTCTCGACGGTCGGGCGGGTGTAGAGCGGCGCCTGCTCGGCGAGCGGGGCGAGCGGGATATCCGCCTCCACCCGGCCCTGATGGGTCACCACGATCCGCCCGGTATCGGTCAGCCGGCCGATCACCGCGAAATCCAGCTCCCATTTCTCGAAGATCGCCCGCGCCGCGTCCTGCCGGTCCGGACGCAGCACCATCAGCATGCGTTCCTGGCTTTCCGACAGCATCATCTCATAGGCACTCATGCCGCTCTCGCGCTGCGGCACGGCATCGAGGTCGAGCGCGATCCCGACACCGCCCTTGCCCGCCATCTCCACCGAGGAGCTGGTCAGCCCGGCCGCGCCCATGTCCTGGATGGCGATGATGGCGTCGGTCTCCATCAGCTCCAGGCAGGCCTCGATCAGCAGTTTTTCGGTGAACGGATCGCCCACCTGCACGGTGGGGCGCTTCTCGGCGGCATCGGCGCCGAACTCCGCGCTCGCCATGGTGGCGCCGTGGATGCCGTCGCGCCCGGTCTTCGAGCCGACATAGACCACCTGGTTGCCCACGCCGGCGGCGGCCGACAGAAAGATGCGGTCGGCCCGCGCGATCCCCACCGTCATGGCATTGACCAGCGGATTGCCGTCGTAGGAGGCGTGGAAATTGACCTCGCCGCCGACCGTGGGCACGCCGACGCAGTTGCCGTAGCCGCCGATGCCGCGCACCACCCCGTCCACCAGCCGCCGCGTCGCCTTGCTGTCGGGGCTGCCGAAGCGCAGCGCGTTGAGGTTGGCGATCGGGCGGGCGCCCATGGTGAACACATCGCGCAGGATGCCGCCCACCCCGGTCGCCGCGCCCTGATAGGGCTCGATGAAGCTCGGGTGGTTGTGGCTCTCCATCTTGAACACCGCGGCGAGGCCCTCGCCGATATCCACCACCCCGGCATTCTCCCCCGGCCCGCGGATCACCCAGGGCGCGGTGGTGGGCAGCTGCCTGAGCCAGACGCGGGAGGATTTATAGGAACAATGCTCGGACCACATCACGCTGAACACGCCGAGCTCGGTCAGGCTGGGGGTGCGCCCGAGGATATCGAGGACGCGGGCGTATTCGTCATCGCTCAGCCCGAAGCTGCGGGCGAGCACGAGATCAATGACCGGGCTCATGCCGCGAGCGCCGCCGCCAGCCCGTCGAACAGCGGCTTGCCGTCCGCCCCGCCCAGCAGCGGATCGACCAGGTCCTCCGGGTGCGGCATCAGGCCCAGGATGCGCAGATTGGCGCTGTAGATGCCGGCGATGGCGCGGGCCGAACCGTTGCGGTTGGCCGCCTGGGTGATCTCGCCCTCGGGCGAGGCGTAGCGGAACGCCACCCTGCCCTCGCCCTCCAGCAGATCGAGCGTCGCGTCATCAGCGTAGAAATTGCCATCGCCATGGGCCATCGGCGCGCGGAAGGTCTGGCCGCTCTGATAGTGGCGGGTGAACGCGGTGTCGGCGCGCTCCACCCGCAGATGGCAGTCCATCGACAGGAAGCGCAGCCCGGCATTGCGCAGCAGGGCGCCGGGCAGCAGCCCGGCCTCGGTCAGGATCTGGAAGCCGTTGCAGACCCCCAGGATATGGCCGCCGGCGGCGGCGAAGCCGCGGATCGCCTCCATCACCGGCGCGCGGGCGGCCATCGCGCCGCAGCGCAGATAGTCGCCATGGCTGAACCCGCCGGGCAGCACCACCAGATCGAGCCCGGCGAGGTCGGTCTCGTGGTGCCAGACCAGGCGCGGGCGGGAACCGGTCGCGGCGGCCAGCGCGATCGCCATGTCGCGTTCGCGGTTGGTGCCGGGGAAGACGACGATACCGGCTTTCATTTGTGCTGTGGGGCGCCCGTCGCGCAGGGAAAGAACCGCACCACGCTCTGGCCGATCGCGGTCACCGCGGGGGCGTCGTCATGCGTATCGAGATAGGCGGTCACCACCTCGGCCAGCAGTTCCGGCGCGAGGTTGGCGGGCGGGCAGATGCCGGGCGGCGGCATCGGCTGGAACTGGAGGTCGTAGATCGCGGTGATGTAGCCCAGGCAGGTGGCCCGCTTGGCGGGGTCGCTGGCATGGCAGGCGGCGGCCAGTTCCTGGCCGGTCATCTGCGTCCAGGCGAAGCGCGGCCCCGGCACGGCGGCCAGCAGCGCGGTGGCGAAGGCGAAGCGGTGCAGACGCGGTGCAACCATCAGGGGATCTCCACCCGGAAACTCTCGATCACGGTATTGGCCAGCAGCTTGCGCGCCATGTCCTCGGCGGCGGCGCGGGCG
>DAICZL010000400.1 GCA_027311165.1 bacterium | reverse complement strand
GTCCTGATGCGGGCGGCTTAAGTCCGCTTTCATCTCCGGCTGTTGAACTGTCGATCAGGGACGGATCGGATCGCGGATCGCGCGTCCGGGCGCCGGTCCCGGGGTTTCGGGATCGGCCCGTTCCGGCCGCTTCCGGTTTGGGGATTGGGGACGACCGAGATGGGCATGGTCCGCAAGCGCGTACTGGTCACCGGCGGGGCGGGGTTCGTCGGCTCGCATCTGTGCGAGCGGCTGCTGCAGGACGGCCATGAGGTGCTGTCGGTGGACAATTACTTCACCGGCCGGCGCCAGAACATCGCCCACCTGCTGGGCGAGCGCCGGTTCGAGGCGATGCGCCACGACATCACCGACCCGCTGCCGGTGGAGGTGGACGAGATCTACAATCTGGCCTGCCCGGCCTCGCCGATCCATTATCAGTTCGATCCGGTGCAGACCACCAAGACCAGCGTGCTGGGCGCGATCCACATGCTGGGCCTGGCCAAGCGGCTGAAGATCCCGGTGCTGCAGGCCTCCACCTCCGAGGTGTACGGCGATCCCACCGTGCACCCGCAGGTCGAGGCCTATCATGGCAACGTCAACCCGATCGGTCCGCGCGCCTGCTACGACGAGGGCAAGCGCTGCGCCGAGACCCTGTTCTTCGACTATCACCGCCAGCACGGGCTGCGGATCAAGATCGCGCGGATCTTCAACACCTACGGGCCGCGCATGCATCCCGATGACGGCCGGGTGGTCTCGAACTTCATCGTCCAGGCGTTGATGGGCCGGCCGATCACGCTGTATGGGGAGGGGCGGCAGACCCGCGCCTTCTGCTTCGTCGCGGATCTGGTGGACGGGCTGGTGCGCCTGATGGGCACGCTCGACATCGTCACCGGCCCGATCAATCTCGGCAACCCGCACGAGATCACCGTGCGCACGCTGGCCGAGACCGTCATCGACCTGGTCGGATCGCGGTCATCGCTGGTGTTCCGCCCGCTGCCCGCGGATGATCCGCGCCAGCGCTGCCCCGATATCTCCCAGGCCCGCGAGGTGCTGGGCTGGCAGCCGCGCGTGCAGCTGCTGGACGGGCTGCGGCAGACCATCGCCTATTTCGACCGGCTGCTGACCGAGCAGGGGGAACGGGCGGTGGCGCTCGCCTGATTTTGCGGGCCGCGCCGGGCAGGGACCCGCCCGCTCGGGGGCGCCCGCTCTGGGACGCCCGCTCTGGGACGCCCGCTCTGGGGCAACGGCCAGGCAAGGCCAGAGGGCTCCCCCCTCTGGTCTCCCGTCTGGTTTCCCGTCTTGTTTCCCGTCTTGTTTCCCGCTGGGGCCTTGCCCCCAGACCCCTTTCGGCGCGGGGTATCCCCTGAGGGAATGCCTGGTCCCCGCCGCCTCAGCCCTGCGCCGCGCCGGTCACCCGCCAGATCACGTCGCCCACGTCGTCGGCCACCAGCACGGAGCCATCCGGGCCGATCGCCACGCCGACCGGCCGGCCATAGGACGCGCGCTCGTCCGGCGCCAGGAACCCGGTCAGGATATCGCGCGCCGGCCCGGCGGGGCGGCCATTCGTGAACGGCACGAAGATCACCCGGTAGCCGCTCAGCGTGCTGCGGTTCCACGAGCCGTGCTGGCCGATCGCCATGCCCTCGCCGAAGCCGGGCAGCGTGCCGGCGGGCAGCCAGCACAGGCCGAGCGAGGCGGTATGCCCGCCCAGCGCGTAGTCGGGCGTGATCGCCCTGGCGACCGCGTCCGCATCCTGCGCCACCCGGTCGTCCACCGTCCTGCCCCAGTAGCAATAGGGCCAGCCATAGAAGCCGCCCTCGCGCACCGAGGTCAGATAATCGGGCGGCGTCTCGTCGCCCAGGCCGTCGCGCTCGTTGACCACGGTCCACAGCGCGCCGGTCTGCGGCTCCCAGGCGAGACCCACCGGGTTGCGCAGGCCGGAGGCGAAGATGCGGGTTCCGCCGCCCGCCAGATCGAGTTCGTAGATCGCCGCCCGGCCTTCCTCGGCGGCCATGCCGCGTTCGCCGATATTGCTGAGCGAGCCGACGCCCACATACAGTTTGTTCCCGTCCGGGCTCGCCAGCAGGCTGCGCGTCCAGTGCCCGCCCGGCTTGAAGCTGGCGAGCTTGCGTCCCGGCCCGGTGATGCGCCGCGCGCCCGGGACGTAGGGGAAGGCGACCACGCCGTCGGTGTTGCCGACATGGAAGGTCTCGCCCAGCAGCGCCATGCCGAAGGGCTGGTTCAGCCCGTCCAGGAAGACCTCGCGGATCTCGGCCACGCCATCGCCGTTCGCGTCCTGCAGCAGGGTGATCCGGTTCGGGCTGACACCCAGCGCGGCGGCGCGCCGCATCGTGGCGGCCATGGCATACTCGAACACCGTCTTGACCGGCCCGGCTTCCTGCAGGGCTTCGGCCACCAGGACCTCGCCCCCGGGCAGGACATGGATCCAGCGCGGGTGCTTGAGGCCGGTCGCGAAGGCGTTCACCCGCAGCCCCGGGGCGGCGATCGGGCTCTGCCCGCCGGCCCAGCCTTTGGCGGTGGGCATCTTCAGCGTCGGCAGGCTGCCTTGCGACCGGGCGGGCGGAATCGCCGGCGCGCTGCCGAAGGCCTGCTGTACCGGGCTGCCCTGCAGCCGCCGCAGCATCACCAACACCGCGCCGATCCATGCGACGAGCTGCGCGAACAGGCTGGAAGCGTTCATGGGAGTCCTCATGCTGGTCGGGCGCAGGCTAGCCGAGCCTGGCGGGCTTGGACACCGTGCGGAGAGGACAGAAAGAACGGGCGTCCCCCCGCAGGGCCCGCTTCGAGGTTCCCCCCCCCGGCGGACGGCGCCCGAGGCGCTGCGCGACCCGACGGATCACGGGCCTGGCCCCAGGCCCGACACCGCGCCCGACACCGCGCCTGACGATGCGCCCAACCACGGGCCGACAGCCTGCCAGACAACGCGCCGACGACCTGCCTGGCCACCGGCCCGACCACCGGCCCGACCTGGCAATACCCCCGCCGGAAGGCACCCGAAGCCGCGGCGGGTGGCCGCCGGGCACAGAACTTCGGCCTGTCTCAGGCCATCCCCAAAGGCACCTTGCCCGATCCTCCCGGCACGTCCAGCACATAGGTCGGCCAGCCAAGCCCGGTCATGCGCGGGCGCAGCGCGGCCAGCAGGGCACGGCCGGTGGCGATCGGCACGTGGAAGCGTGCGGTGCCCGGCGCCGCATCCAGCTGGTGCAGGTAGTAGGGCTTGATCCGCGCCGCCACCATCGCGCGGAACAGCGCCTCCAGCGCGGCCACGCTGTCATTCACCCCGGCCAACAGGACCGACTGGCCCAGCACCGGGATCGCCCGCGCCTGCACCTGGCGGACCGCCTGCCGCGCCGCCGCGGTGAATTCCCGCGCGTGGTTGGCGTGCACCACCAGCCACATCGCCTTGTCGGTCTCGAGCGCCGCCGCCAGCGCGCCGGTCACCCGCTCCGGCACCGCCACCGGCACCCGGCTGTGCACCCGGATCGTCTGCACATGGGGGATCGCCGACAGGGAACGGATGATTTCGCCGAGCCGGCGGGGCGAGAGGATCAGCGGGTCGCCGCCGGTCAGGATCACCTCGGTGATCGCCGGGCGCGCCGCGAGCCAGGCATAGGCGGCGGCGAGCTCGGCCTCGCTCAGCAACCCGCCATCGGGGCCCACCTGCTCGCGGCGGAAGCAGAAGCGGCAATAGACCGGGCAGGTCAGCAAGGGCTTGAGCAGGGCGCGGTCGGGATAGCGGTGGACGATGCCGGCGATCGGCGAGAGCGCGAGATCGGCGATCGGGTCGGCGCTCTCATGCGGCGCGGTGAGCAGTTCGGCCGGATCGGGGATGAACTGCCGGCCGATCGGGTCGTCGGGCCGTTCGATCAGCGCGGCCAGCGCCGGCGGGATGGCGATGGCATAGCGCGCGCCCACCGCCGCCAGCGCATCGCGCCCGGCGGCAGGGGCGAGGCCGGCCGCCACCAGGTCGTCGGCGTCGCGCAGGCTGCGCTGGTCAGGGTTCGTGCCGTCCGGCATGGTCCTGGCCGTCTAGAGCTTCGCGGGGAGGGCGGCAACCCATGATCCAGGCCCGAGCATGACCCTGCCTGCCTGGCATCCGGAAAGCCTGGCGGCGCGCGCGCCGTTCCTGCGCCGCCGGGCCCTGCTGAGCGAGGCCACCCGCGCCTTCTTCCGGGCGCGCGGCTTCACCGAGGTGGAGACCCGATACGCGGTGCCGGCGCCGGGGGAGGAGGTGCATCTGCGCGCCTTCGCCACCACCCGTGAGCGCCCCGATGGCGGCAGCGAGGCGCTGTGGCTGCACACCAGCCCGGAATTCGCGATGAAGCGCCTGCTGGTGGCCGGCGCCGGGCCGATCTTCCAGCTCGCCCGGGTGTGGCGCAACGCCGAGGGCTCGGACCTGCACGCCGATGAGTTCACCATGCTGGAATGGTATGCCCCGGGCGCCGGCATGGCCGGGCTGATGGACCAGACCGAGGCGTTCCTGCGCGCCGTGCTGCCCCCTGTGGTGACCTGCCGGGGCGTGCGCAGCGACCTCTCGCGCTTCGAGCGGCTGAGCGTCGCCCAGGCCTTCGCCCGCCATGTCGGGGTCGATGTGCTGGCCAGCGCGGGCGATGCCCCGGCGCTCGCCGCCGCCGCCGGCCTCCGGCTGCGCCCCGGCGAGGCGTGGGAAGACCTGTTCTTCCGCCTGCTGCTGGAGCGGATCGAGCCCCATCTGGGCCGCGATCACCCCACCTTCCTGACCCATTGGCCGGCGGCGCAGGCAGCGCTCGCCCGGCGCGATCCGCAGGACCCCCGCGTGGCGGAGCGGTTCGAGCTGTTCGTCTGCGGGATCGAACTCGCCAATGCGTTCGTGGAACTGACCGATGCGGCGGAACAGCGGGCGCGGTTCCTGGCCGACCGGGCGCGCCGGCATGCGATGTCGGGGCCGGACTGGCCGCTCGATGAGGATTTCCTGGCGGCGCTGGCCCATGGCCTGCCGGAGGACACGGCCGGGATCGCGCTCGGGTTCGACCGGCTGGCGATGATCGCCTCGGGCGCGGGGCGGATCGGGCTGGTGCGCTGGCTGTAGCGCGAGACCGCATCGGCTCGACTTCAACGGCGATGAAATGGCGCGATCAAACGAGGATCGAGGGCGCGATCGGACCGGAAATCCGATCCGACCGGGTCCGATCGTGATCCGGCGCTGCGATCCGCACGCATTGTCCCGCGCGGAAGGGGACAGGCCGGCGGCCGGGCT
>DAICZL010000399.1 GCA_027311165.1 bacterium | reverse complement strand
GGCCCGGCCGCGGCGGGCCCCCACCATCACCCCCTTCCGCCGAGGATGAGCCGATCGCGCGCATCGCGGACCCGCGATGTCCCGACCCGCACCATCGTGGCACGCGCCGTACTGATCGCCTCCGCTCTGATCGGCCTGCTGCTCGCCGCCGCCTGGATCGTGCCAGCATCGATCGACTGGACAGGCTACCGTGATCGGATCGCGACGCTGGCGAGCGCCCGGCTCGGCCTGAGAACCACCATCGAGGGCAGGATCGGCCTCACGCTGCTGCCCTATCCCGAATTGCGCGCGCAGGGGATCCGGCTGGGCGATCCGGCCGAGGGCTTCAGCCTCACCGCCACCATGCTGCGGCTGCGGCCGGTGGTCTTCAGTCTGTTCGAAGGCCGGCTCGAGCCGCAGGCTTTGACGCTCGATCAGCCGGTTCTGCGTCTCATGCCGTCCCCTGCAGCCCCGGGTTCCCCCCCTTCGACACCCGGGCTCTGGCCCATCTTTCCTCCCTCCGGCTTCGCCGGGCAGGTCACGGCAGGGCGGATCGAACTCGGCCGCTGGACGCTCGACGAAATCGCCGCGCAACTGGCCACGGCGGAGACCGGCAGCCTTTCGGCCACCGGCAGGTTTCGTCTGCACGGCGCGGTCTGGCGCTTCGACCTGCACCTGACCCGTCCGGGGGCCGATGGCGTGGCCGGGCTGGAAGCGACGCTCGCAGCCGAAGGCGCCGATGCGACCGAGGCGCGGTTTTCCGGCCAACTGGGTGGCACGGCGGGGCTCACCGGCCGGATCGTGGCGCGGGGGCGAGACCTGTCGCTGCTGCTGCCCGCCCCCGCCCTGCCGTTCCAGGCTGCCGGCAATGTCGTGCTGCAGGACCTGCTGCTGGCCAGCAACGACCTGACACTCGATCTGGCCGGCGCGCCGGCTCGCGCATCGGTCGCGCTGCGCCTGGGCGCGACGCCGCGGCTCGATCTGGCGCTGGCGGCGGGCCGGCTCGACCTCGATGCCTGGCTGGCCGTGCTGCTGAGCGGCACCTCGCCCGGCGGTCTGCAAGGAGGCATCGATCTGTCGGCCGAGGGCGCAGTGCTGGCCGGCGGCACGCTGCACCGGTTGCGGCTGGCGCTGGACCTGCCGGGCACAGAGGGGCCGATCACGCTGCGCGAGGCCTCTGCCGAACTGCCAGGCGAGGCGATGCTGCGCCTGTCGGGCCGGATTCTGCCCGCTCACCGAGGCTGGACAGGGCAAGGAACCCCGCCGGGGATCACAGTGCCGGCTGGGGCGAGACCGGGTGCTCCCTCGTCAGGGACGACCGGCCCCTCGGACCCGAAGGCGGCGGGACCGGTGACGGCGCCAGCCGGAGCGACGGGACCAAAATTTTCCGGGCTTCTGCATCTGACCGCCCCCGCGCTGCGCACCACGCTCAGCTGGCTGGCAGAAGCTGGCCTGGCACCACCGCCACAAGGCATCCCGGCGCAATCCCTGCGCGGCGCTACGCTGACCGGCGAACTGCAGTTCGGCGGGGGAGACCTGGCACTCGAGAAATTGGCTGGAACATTGGACGGCGCGGCTCTCGCCGGGCGCATCGCGATCGACCGCTCCGGGCCGCGCCCCACCCTGGAGGCCGCGCTGCATCTGGACCGTCTGACACTCGACCCCTGGCT
>DAICZL010000252.1 GCA_027311165.1 bacterium | reverse complement strand
CCCGTCACCCGACCAGCCGAGGCCGAAGCGCGCGATGGTGGTCTCCGACACGCCTCGCCCCAGCAGATAGTCCCGCGCGGCCTTCCCTTCCGGTGCCGCCAGCATCCGGCCGAAGAACCGGGACGCGGCATCCAGCACCTCGTGCAGGTCGGCGCGGCGGCGTTCGGCCTCGGCCACCGCCGGCGCGGCTTTCGGCACCTCCAGCCCGGCCTCGGCGGCCAGGCGCTCGACCGCGTCGTGGAAGGACGCGCCCTCGCTCTGCATCACGAAGCTGATGGCATCGCCGTGGACGCCGCAGCCGAAGCAGTGGAAATGGTCGTCATACACATAGAAGGACGGCGTCTTCTCGCCGTGGAACGGGCAGCAGCCCTTCCATTGCCGCCCCGACCGGGCAAGCCGCACCCGCCGCCCGATCACCGCCGTGATCGGGGTGCGGGCGCGCAGCTCGTCGAGGAATTCCGCCGGCAGAGCCATCAGCCGCCCAGCCGCGCCTTGACCAGCGCCCCCGCCCGGGCGAGGTCGAGCGTGGCCGCGTGCCTGGCGCGCAGCGCGGCCATCACCTTGCCCATGTCCCTGATCCCCGCCGCGCCGGTTTCCGCGACCGCCTGGTCCACCGCCGCCACCATGTCCGCCTCGTCCATCTGCCGGGGCAGGAAGGCCTCGATCACCGCGATCTCGGCCAGTTCCTTGGCGACCAGATCGGCGCGGTTGCCCTGGCGGTAGAGCTCGACCGATTCGCGGCGGGATTTCACCATGCCGCGCAGCATGGCCAGCACCTCTTCGTCCGGCACCGCGGCGACGCCCTTGGGGCGGGCGGCGATGTCGGTGTCCTTCAGCTTCGCCAGGATCATGCGCAGCGTCGAGACGCGCGGCGGATCGCCCGCCTTCATCGCGGACTTCAGCTGCGTGGTGAAATCGTCCCTCAGTCCCATCCCGGTCCTCGCGAAAAAACACCCTCTACTATAGGGGGCTTCGCGCGGGCTTGCGTCAGGGGGGCGGGCGGAGAAAATTTCCCAATTCAGAGCGCGGGCGTTGCGCCAGGAAGAAATTTCCGCCAGATTGGTCCGACGGAGGCTGCGATCATGGCGAACAGCGTGGATGCGATCATCGATCGTCTGGGCGGGGCCGAGGCCGCGTCCAGGCTGGCGGGCGTGGGGACCGAGGCGGTGCGCAAATGGCGCCAGTCCGGCAGTATTCCCTCGCGCCACTGGCCGGCGCTGATCGCCGCGACCGGGCTGAGCCTGGCCGACCTGCCGGGTGGCGCCGCGGAAGCCCCCGCGCAGCCGGAGGCGGGCCGGCCGCCGCCCGGGGCGAGTGCGGCGCTGGTGCTGGCCGATGGCAGCGTGTTCTGGGGCGCGGGCTTCGGCGCCCATACCGGGGATCCGGTGCCGGTGGGCGAGGTGTGTTTCAACACCGGCATGACCGGCTACCAGGAGACCCTGACCGATCCGTCCTATGCCGGGCAGATCATCACCTTCACCTTTCCCCATATCGGCAATGTCGGCGCCAACCCGGCCGATACCGAGGCCGCCTGCATCGCCGCCCGGGGGCTGGTGGTGAAGCAGGACCTCACCGAGCCCTCGAACTGGCGGGCCACGATGCATCTGGACGCCTGGCTGCGCGGCCAGGGGGTGGCCGGGATCGCCGGGGTGGACACGCGGGCCCTGAGCTTGCGCATCCGCGATGCCGGCGCGCCGCACGGGGTGCTGGCCCATCCCGCCGACGGGCGCTTCGACCTCGACGCGCTGGCGGCGCGTGCGGCCGCCTGGCCGGGGCTCGCGGGGATGGATCTGGCCCGCGATGTGTCCTGCACCCAGTCCTATGACTGGGACGAGACGGTCTGGGCCTGGCCCGGCGGCACCGGCCGGCAGGGGGCGCCGCGCCATCACGTGGTGGCGGTGGATTACGGTGCCAAGCGCAACATCCTGCGCTGCCTGGCCACCGCCGGCTGCCGGGTGACGGTGGTGCCGGCGACCGCGACGGCCGAGGACATTCTGCGCCACGCGCCGGACGGGGTGTTCCTGTCGAACGGGCCGGGCGATCCGGCGGCCACCGGGAGCTATGCCGTGCCGGCGATCAGGGGCGTTCTGGAGGCCGGCGTGCCGCTGTTCGGCATCTGCCTGGGGCACCAGTTGCTGGCGCTGGCACTCGGGGGGCGGACCTACAAGCTCGCTCGCGGCCATCGGGGGGCGAACCAGCCGGTGCAGGAGCTCGCGACGGGCCGGGTAGAGATCACCAGCCAGAACCATGGCTTCGCGGTGGACGCCGACAGCCTGCCCGAGGGCGTGCGCGTGACCCATGTCAGCCTGTTCGACGGGTCGAACGAGGGGATTGCCTGTGACGGGCGGCGGGCATTTTCCGTGCAGTACCACCCCGAGGCGAGCCCCGGGCCGGCCGATGCCAGGCATCTGTTCGGGCGGTTCGTGGGGATGATGGAGGGGACGGGAACGGGAGTTTGAGAGAGTTTACGTGTTTATATAAGATATTTAGTATAATTAGATAAACTAGATCCAGATGGACCCGATCCGAAATCCCTATGCGCCTGGCGCGGGAACGCAGCCACCGGAGCTGACCGGGCGGGGCGAACTCCTCGACCGCGCCCGGGTGGCATTGGAACGGGTGCGTCTGGGTCGCCCGGAGAAGAGCTTCATTGCGGTTGGTCTGCGTGGGGTCGGCAAGACCGTGCTGCTCAACCGGGTGCGCCGCATGGCGGATGCGTCGGGCTATCGTACCGCCTTCATTGAAGCGCATGAGCAGAAGAGTCTGCCGGAATTGCTGGTTCCGCACGTGCGACGAATTCTGCTGGATCTCGACCAGCGCGGCGCGCTCAGCGAGCAGGTGAAGCGCGCGCTGCGCGTGTTCAAGAGTTTCATGGGGACAGTGAAGCTCTCCTATGGCGGTGTCGATCTGGCGCTCGACATCGATCCGGAACGTGGCGCGGCCGACAGCGGCGACGTCGAAGCGGACCTGCCGGAGCTGTTCGCAGCTCTCGGCAGAGCCGCTGTTGCGCGAGGCGTTCCGGTGGCGCTGATCGTGGACGAATTGCAGTATCTCGCGGAACGCGAAATGAGTGCTCTGATCATGGCACTCCACCGTGTGGCCCAGGATGGGCTACCCCTGATGATGATCGCCGCAGGGCTGCCGCAGGTCGTCGGACTCAGCGGTCGATCAAAGTCCTATGCCGAGCGGCTGTTCGACTTTCCCGCGATTGATGCGCTCCCCGCCGAGGACGCCCGGACCGCGCTCGCCGCCCCTGCCGCTGCCGAGGAGGTCGAGTTCGAACCCGCGGCGATGGAGGAAATCATCCGACTGACCGCGGGCTATCCGTATTTTCTGCAGGAGTGGGGCTACCGGACCTGGAACACCGCACCGGCCTCGCCGATCCGTCGGGATGACGTGCTGGCCGCGACGCCACTTGTGATCACGCGGCTGGATGAAGGGTTCTTCCGGGTTCGCTTCGACCGGCTCACGCCGCGCGAGAAGTCCTATCTTCGTGCCATGGCAGAGCTCGGCCCCGAACCACACCGATCGGGCGACATCGCCGAGCGACTCGGGACCGGGGTGCAGAGCGTCGGTCCGCTGCGCAGCGGATTGATCCGCAAGGGCATGATCTATAGCCCGGCCCATGGCGACACCGCCTTCACGGTTCCGCTGTTCGATCAGTTCATGCGCCGGATCATGCCGCGCTGGCCGATGGAGGCCCATGATGTCTGATCCCAGGAAGGCCCGGGGCGAATCCCTGACCCTCGCCTAACGAATGCCGGTCCAGGGACCGCCGGTCCCTGGCGGCTCCAAGGCAGAGCCCTGGCCTTGCCTTGCCTTTCCCCTCCGCCCGGAGCCACGCAAGATGCCCCGCCGCACCGACCTCCATTCCATCCTGATCATCGGCGCCGGCCCGATCGTCATCGGCCAGGCCTGCGAGTTCGACTATTCCGGCGCGCAGGCCTGCAAGGCGCTGCGTGCCGAGGGCTACCGGGTGATCCTGGTCAATTCCAATCCGGCCACGATCATGACCGATCCGGGCCTGGCGGATGCCACCTATATCGAGCCGATCACGCCGGAGATCGTCGAGAAGATCATCGCCCGCGAAAAGCCGGACGCGATCCTGCCCACCATGGGCGGGCAGACCGCGCTGAACGTCGCGATGAAGCTGCATGCCTCCGGCGCGCTCGCCCGCCATGGGGTGGAGCTGATCGGCGCGCGCGCCGAGGTGATCGACCGTGCCGAGGACCGGCTGAAATTCCGCGACGCCCTGGCCGCGATCGGCATCGAGAGCCCGCGCAGCGCCATCGCCCACACGCTGGAAGAAGCCCGCGCCGCGCTTGCGCAGGTGGGTCTGCCGGCGGTGATCCGGCCGAGTTTCACGCTCGGCGGCACCGGCGGCGGCATCGCCTACAACCGCGAGGAGTTCGAGCAGATCGTCGCCGGCGGGCTCGATGCCTCGCCCACCGACGAGGTGCTGATCGAGGAGAGCGTGCTGGGCTGGAAGGAGTTCGAGATGGAGGTGGTCCGGGACCGGGCGGACAACTGCATCATCGTCTGTGCGATCGAGAACGTCGATCCGATGGGCATCCACACCGGCGATTCCGTCACCGTGGCGCCGGCGCTGACGCTCACCGACAAGGAGTACCAGATCATGCGCGATGCCTCGATCGCGTGTCTGCGCGCGATCGGGGTGGATACCGGCGGCTCCAACGTGCAGTTCGCGCTGAACCCGGCGGATGGGCGGATGCTGGTGATCGAGATGAACCCGCGCGTGTCGCGATCGTCCGCACTGGCCTCGAAGGCGACCGGCTTTCCGATCGCCAAGATCGCCGCCAAGCTCGCCGTGGGCTACACGCTCGACGAGCTCGCCAACGACATCACCCGGACCACGCCGGCGAGCTTCGAGCCGACGATCGACTATGTGGTGGTGAAGATCCCGCGCTTCACCTTCGAGAAATTCCCCGGCACGCCGGCGCTTCTGACCACCAGCATGAAATCGGTCGGCGAGGCGATGGCGATCGGGCGCAGCTTCGCCGAAGCCCTGCAGAAGGGGCTGCGCAGCATGGAGACGGGCCTGTCCGGCCTCGATCCGGTCGAGCCGCCGGGCGATGGCGGGGCGGATGCGTTCCGTGCCGCGCTGTCCGCCCCGCGCCCGGACCGTCTGCTGATGGCGGCCCAGGCGCTGCGCGCCGGTCTGTCGGTCGCCGACATCCACGAGGCCTGCCGCTTCGATCCCTGGTTCCTGCGCGAGCTGGAAGGGATCGTCGCCGCCGAGCGGCAGGTTGCGGCGGACGGGCTGCCGCGCGAGGCGGGGGCGCTGCGGCGGCTGAAGGCGCAGGGGTTTTCCGATCGCCGGCTCGCGGAACTCGCGGGGCTCGCCGAACCCGAGGTGGCCGGCCTGCGCGAGAAGCTCGGCGTGCGGCCGGTCTATAAGCGCATCGACACCTGCGCCGGCGAATTCGCCTCCGCCACGCCGTACATGTACTCGACCTATGAAGGCGGCTTCGGCGCACCGGCCTGCGAGGCCGATCCCAGCGACCGGCAGAAGATCGTCATCCTGGGCGGCGGGCCGAACCGCATCGGCCAGGGGATCGAGTTCGACTATTGCTGCGTGCACGCCGCCTATGCACTGAAGGAGGCGGGGTTCGAGACCATCATGGTCAACTGCAACCCCGAGACGGTCAGCACCGATTACGACACTTCCGACCGGCTGTATTTCGAGCCGCTGACCGAGGAGGACGTGATCGCGCTGATCCGCCGCGAGCAGCAGAGCGGCACGGTGCTGGGCTGCATCGTGCAATATGGCGGGCAGACGCCGCTCAAGCTCTCGCAGGCGCTGGCGCGGGCCTGGATCCCGCTGCTCGGCACCTCGGCGGATGCGATCGACATCGCCGAGGACCGCGAGCGGTTCCAGAAACTGCTGCACACGCTCGGCCTGCGTCAGCCCGATAACGGCATCGCCCGTTCCGCCACCGAGGCCGAGGCGATCGCCGAGCGGATCGGCTATCCGGTGGTGATCCGGCCGAGCTACGTGCTGGGCGGGCGGGCGATGGAGATCGTCTACGACCGCCACGGCCTGGCGCGCTACATGCGCGAGGCGGTTCGGGTTTCGGGACAGAACCCGGTGCTGATCGACCGCTACCTGAACGATGCGATCGAGGTCGATGTGGACTGCATCGCCGATGGCGAGAGCGTGTATGTCGCCGGCGTGATGGAACATATCGAGGAGGCGGGGATCCATTCCGGCGATTCCGCCTGCGCGCTGCCGCCCTACACGCTCTCGCCCGCAACCGTCACCGAGCTCAAGGCCGAGACCGAGGCGCTGGCGCGCGGCCTGCGCGTGGTCGGGCTGATGAACGTGCAATACGCCATCCAGGACGACGACATCTATGTGCTGGAGGTGAACCCCCGCGCCAGCCGCACCGTGCCGTTCGTCGCCAAGGCGACGGGGGTGGCGGTCGCCAAGATCGGCGCCCGGGTAATGGCCGGGGCCAGGCTCGCCGATTTCCGCCTCGACGACGAGGCGGTGGCCGGCCATGTCGCGGTGAAGGAGGCGGTGTTCCCCTTCGCCCGCTTCCCCGAGGTGGACACGATCCTGGGCCCGGAGATGAAATCGACCGGCGAGGTGATGGGGCTGGATGCGAGCTTCGAGCGCGCCTTCGCCAAGTCCCAGCTCGGCGCCGGGGTGCGGCTGCCGGAGGCGGGCAGGGTGTTCCTCTCGGTCAAGGATGCCGACAAATCCCATCTGCCGGCGCTGGCCAGGCGGATCGTCGACATGGGCTTCACGATCCTGGCCACCCGCGGCACGGCCTCGCGGATGCGCGAGGCGGGGCTGGCCGCCACGGTGGTGAACAAGGTGCTGGAGGGACGGCCGCATTGCGTCGATGCGATCCGCTCGGGCGAGGTGCAGCTGGTGATCAATACCGCCTCGGGGCCCCAGTCCATCGCCGACAGTTTCGCGATCCGGCGCAGTGCGCTGACCCATGGGGTGCCACATTACACCACCATGGCGGGTGCCAGGGCCGCGGTGCACGCCATCGCCGCCCTGAAAGGGGGGACGCTTGAAGTCGCGCCGCTGCAGTCCTACCTTCGCGGATCGTTTTGAACGTCCCGTCGTGACCGGCTGAACTGGCTGGCCGCGCCTTCGGGGCGTTGCCCGGACGTTGGATCACCCCTTCGAGGACCCGGACTTGCAGAAGTTTCCGATGACCGGCCCTGGGCTGCTGCGGTTGGAGGACGAGCTCCGCCAGCTGAAATCGACCGAGCGTCCGGCGGTGATCCGGGCGATCGCCGAGGCGCGCAGCCATGGCGATCTGTCCGAGAACGCCGAATATCACGCCGCCCGCGAACGCCAGAGCTTCATCGAGGGCCGCATCGCCGAGCTCGAGGAGATCATCGGCTCGGCCGAGGTGATCGATCCGGCGACATTGTCGGGCGATCACGTGAAGTTCGGCGCCCATATCCGGCTGTTGGACGAGGAGACCGACAAGGAGGCGAGCTACCAGATCGTCGGGGTGCACGAGGCGGACATCAAGCTCAAGCGGCTGTCGATCTCCTCGCCGCTGGCCAAGGCGCTGATCGGCAAGAAGATCGGCGACACCATCTCGGTTCCCGCTCCGGGTGGGGATCGCAGCTACGAGATCCTGGACATCCGGTTCGGCTGACCGCGCCGGAATGATCAGCATCGCCGATGTCGAGGCGGCGGCCGGGCGCATCGCCGGGAAGGTGCTGCGCACGCCCACCCTGCCCTGCGACGCGATCTCGCGCGCCACCGGGGCCAGCGTGTACCTCAAGCTCGACCATCTGCAGGCCACCGGCGCGTTCAAGGAGCGTGGCGCGGCGAACCGGCTGGCGCTGCTGAGCGAGGCCGAGCGCCGGGCCGGGGTGATCGCCATGTCGGCCGGCAACCACGCCCAGGCGGTGGCGCGCCATGCGAGCCTGGCCGGCATCGCCGCGACGATCGTGATGCCGCGCTTCACCCCCGCGACCAAGGGCACCCGCACCGCCGGCTGGGGCGCGCGGGTAGTACTGTACGGCGAGACCCTGGCCGAGGCGGCATCGCACGCCGCCGCCCTGGCCGAAGCCGAGGGGCTGGTGAACATCCACCCCTATGACGACGAGGCGGTGATGGCCGGCCAGGGCACGCTGGCGCTGGAACTGCTGGAGGACGCGCCGGAGCTGGACGCGCTGGTGATCCCGGTGGGCGGCGGCGGGCTGATCGCCGGCTGCGCCATCGCCGCCGCCGCGCGCCGCCCGGGGATCGAGGTCTATGGCGTGGAGGTGGCGGCCTATGCCTCGCTCGCGCAGCGTCTGGCCGGCCAGCCGGTGCATGTCGGGGGCGCCACCATCGCCGAGGGCATCGCGGGGCGCGATATCGGGCTGCGTCCGCTGGCGGTGATCCGCGCCATGGTGACCGACGTGATCGTGGTGCCGGAACGCGCGGTGGAGGAGGCGATCGCGCTGCTGGCCGAGGGCGCCAAGATCGTCGCCGAGGGGGCCGGGGCGGCGGGCCTGGCGGCGCTGCTGGCCTTCCCGGACCGGTTCCGCGGCCGGCGCATCGCCATTCCGATCTGCGGCGGCAACATCGACCCGCGTATCCTGGCCAATGTGCTGCTGCGCAACCTGCTGCGCGACGGGCGGCTGCTTCGGCTGAGCCTCGAGATCCCCGATCGGCCGGGGGTGCTGGCCGACATCGCGACGCGCATCGCGACCTCCGGCGGCAACATCATCGAGGTGTAGCACCAGCGGCTGTTCGCCGCCCCGAGCGTGCAGGCGGCCGAGCTCGAGGTGATGGTGGAGGCGCGCGATCCCGCCCATGCCGCCGCCGTGGTGGCGGGGCTCGAGGAAGTCTACACGGTGCGGCGCATCTGATCCCCTGCGGGGTGACGGATCCGCCCTGCCGGTAGCCCCCCTGCCCCGATAACGAAACTGTGACCTGGCTCACTGCGCGAGGGACCGGAAGCGATCAGTCTGCCCTGACCGGTCCGCCGATGGGCCCGGTCGGGAAGCGGGGATGGCAGATGAAGCTCCATATCGGCCTGGCGGTGGCCATGATCATCATGGGGGCGATGCTGATCGGTTCGGCCTGGGGGGATGGCCGCTTCGGCCTCGCCGCAGCGATGGTCTCCACGACGCGGAGCTGACGCGGGCGAGGGAGGCATCTGCCGCCCTTCGCCGGAGATGACCCGCCCACCAGCCTGGCGTGGGCCTTCGCCGATCGCCCGCGTCAGCTC
>DAICZL010000251.1 GCA_027311165.1 bacterium | reverse complement strand
GGCTTAGCCCCCATGCGGGGGACAGACAAGGGGGGCGGACCTTGGGACGCCGGCAAGCGCGGGGAACCGCCCTGCCGGCGGCGCGTTGGCAGACTATCCGGTACTGATGGGAGGCATGCGATGAAGCCGTTTCTGGTCGGGCTGGCGGTGCTGTCGATGGCGCTCGCCGGCTGCGGTAACGATCCGGGCACTCGGGCGGTCTCGGGCGGGCTGCTCGGCGCCGGCGCCGGCGCCGGGGTCGCGGCGATCACCGGCGGCAGTCTCGGCGCCGGCGCGCTGATCGGCGGCGCGGTCGGGGCGGTCGGCGGGGCAGCCACCACACCCTGAGTCCCTGGCGCCTGAGTCCCTGGCCTGGGTCGGGCAGCGCCCGCTGCCCCGGCCTCGTGTGGGGAGCCCGCTCCGCCTCCGGCCGGACCCGGGGCCGCGATGTGCCTACGCCGCGGCGCAGGCCCGGCGGATCGCCGGTCCGGACCGATCGGAACCGCCATCGGCGCCCCCTCGGGGCGGCTCACCCGGGGCGGAAGGGCGCCGGAGGATGTTGCCATAGCCAGGGCGGGCCGTTCCGGGCGAGACTTCGCCACCTCACCCGCACTGGAGAGCCTCGATGCCCGACGCGATCCGATCACACGCCGAACGACAGGGCCGGGCCGCAGGACCGGGCCGGGCTGCACCGGCCCCGGTGATGGCTCCGCCGGCCCGGACGCGGGCGGTGCCCGCCTGGCACGCGCCGCATTCCGCCCTGACGCTGCTTCCGCCCCTGGCCGTGATGCTGGCCCTGATCCTGGCGCTGGCCGGATGCACCGGGGCCGATGTCACCCCCTCGCCGCCGGCCGCCGAGGGCGCCGATGTCACCTCGCCCCAGGCGCAGGACACGATGCCGGGCGATGTGCCCGCCCCGCCGCTATCGACCGGCCCCATCTCCAACGGGCCGTTCTACGGCACCGGCAGCCGCGACTATTTCGGCTACAACTGAACGCCGGGGCCCGCCCCGGTCGGCCTGGCCGGATCAGCCGCCTCGCGCACCCTCCTGCCGGAACCGCAACCGGCGGCGCGGCGAAGCCCGGGCGCGGACAGCAGCCGCGCCGGACCTCGCGGCGCGCGCTGCCTGTCCCCGGGCGGATGCGACGCCGAGGCGGCGTTGCTGGCCGGCGGCGTTGCTGCCCGGCGGCGCTGCTGTCCGGCGGCGTTGCTGTCCGGCGGCGCTGCTGTCCGGCGGCGCTGCCGCCCGGCGGCGTTGCTGTCCGGCGGGTGGGCGCAGCGACGAGCGTCGCTGCCCACCCGATCGCAATCGCCGCCCCGAGCTGTTCCCGAAGACGCCGCGCAATCCCTGAAGACGTCGCTCAGGCCGACATCGCCGCGGGCGCGGTCCTGGCCCGCTTCACCAGCAGCTTGTTCAGCGCGTGAAGATAGGCCCGGGCCGAGGCGACGATGGTGTCGGTATCGGCCCCCTGCCCGTCCACCATCTTACCGCCCTCCTCCAGCCGCACCGTCGTGCGCGCCTGGGCGTCGGTGCCCTCGGTCACCGCGCCCACCGAGAACAGGGCCAGGGTCGCCTCATGGGGGAAGAGGCTGCGGATCGCCTTGAAGGTGGCATCCACCGGCCCGTCGCCGCTGGCGCCGGCCTGGCGCAGCTCGCCATCGATCTCCAGTTCCAGCTCCGCCCGCGCCGGTCCGCGCGAACCAGCATGCACATCGAGCGAGACGAAGCGGATGCGCTGATGGTCGCGCATCACCTCATCGTCCACCAGGGCCACGATGTCCTCGTCATAGACGGTCTTCTTGCGGTCGGCGAGATCCTTGAACCGGCGGAAGGCATCGTTCAGCTGGTTGTCGCCGATCTCGCCATAGCCCAGCGCGCGCAGCTTGTCGCGGAAGGCGGCGCGGCCGGAATGCTTGCCCATCACCAGGTTGGTCTTGGTCCAGCCGACGCTCTCGGGGGTCATGATCTCGTAGGTGCCGGCGTGTTTCAGCATGCCGTCCTGGTGGATGCCCGATTCATGAGCGAAGGCATTGCGCCCGACGATCGCCTTGTTGGGCTGCACGTCGAAGCCGGTGATGGTGGCCAGCAGCTTCGAGATGCGCAGGATGCCGGGCGTGTGGATGCCGGTCGCCATACCGATCCGGTCCTGGCGGGTGCGCATCGCCATCACCGCCTCCTCCAGCGAGGCATTCCCCGCCCGCTCGCCGATGCCGTTGATGGTGCACTCCACCTGGCGGGCGCCGGCGGCGATGGCGGCCAGGGTGTTGGCGACCGCCAGGCCGAGATCGTTATGGTTGTGGGTGGACAGGATCACCCGCTCGGCGCCGGGCACGCGAGTGCGGATGTCGGTGAAGATGCGGGCCATGTCCTCGGGCAGCGCGTAGCCCACCGTGTCGGGGATGTTGATGGTGGTGGCGCCGGCCTTGATCGCCGCCTCGACGCAGCGCGCCAGAAAATCGGGCTCGGTGCGGCTGCCGTCCTCGGCCGACCATTCCACGTCATCGGTGTGCTGGCGCGCGAGCGTCACCGAGGCGGTCACCGCCTCCAGCACCGCGTCCGGCTCCATGCGCAGCTTGTGCTTCATGTGCAACGGGCTGGTGCTGATGAAGGTGTGGATGCGCCGCCGCTCGGCCGGGCGCACCGCCTCCGCCGCGCGCAGAATATCCCCCGGGGCGGACCGCGCCAGGCCGCAGATCACCGGCCCCTTCACCGCGGCGGCGATCGCCCGCACGCTGTCGAAATCCCCCGCCGAGGCGATCGGAAAGCCCGCTTCCAGCACATCGGCACCGAGTTCGGCGAGCGCTTCGGCCATCCGCAGCTTCTCGTCCAGATTCATCGAGAAGCCCGGCGATTGCTCACCGTCGCGCAGCGTGGTGTCGAAGATGATGACCCGGTTCGGGTCCAGCGAGCCGAAGCTCGGATGGTCGATGGCAGCCATGGCGGCGTTCCTCGGCAGGATTGGGAGTGCGACTTGAGCCTCAGGGTGATCCCCTGAGCGGTGCCGGCGATCGGACGCGCGGCGCTACGCCCAGGGGCGGCTAAGTCGAAGCCGCAGGCCGAACGGCGCAGGAACGCTGGCGCACAGAGAGGGGGCGCGAACAATAGACCGGACCTGGCGCGCCCTGCGGCTCATAAACAGTCTGTAGCAAGGAAGGACGGGCCAGGGCAAGCGACAGGCGGGGCACCGCCTCCTCCAGCCCGGGCCGACCGATGCCAGTGGCGCTGATCGGGACCGGAAGATCCGCCGTTCGGCCCGACCGGCAGCAGCGGCGCGCAGGGCACGCTTCGGCCCGTGGCGGTACGCCCGGCGGGCGGGCGGGCGCCAGCACAGCCGGCCGGCCATACTGGTCACTTCACGCATCCGCAATAGGTCTGACACTAAATTGTGATCGGCTGACGCTAGGGTTTCGCCCGCAAGGACCCCCTTGCCAACCACCGGATGAGGACCCCCCAATGTTCACGCGCACCACGCTGTGCGGGCTGATGCTCGCCGCCGGCTGCACTGCCGCATCGGCCCAGACGGCGTTCCCCCACTACGATCACATCTTCCTGATCATCGAAGAAAACCGCGAATACAGCCAGATCATCAACAGCCCGCACGCGCCGAACCTGAATGCGCTTGCCAACACCTATGGGCTGGCGACGCAGTCCTTCGGCGCCACCCACCCGAGCGAGCCGAACTACGTGGCGATCGTCGGGGCCAATTTCTTCGGCATCCAGGACGACGCAGCCTATACGGCCCATGAGATCAAGGGCGGCAATCTCGCCACCCAGATCATGGCCGCGGGCCTGAGCTGGAAGGGCTATTTCGAGGACATGCCGGGCCCGGGCTTCCTCGGCACCTGCGCGCCCGCGATCGACTGCACCACCGGCCAGCTCTACGACCTGTATGGCTCCAAGCATAACGGCTTCGTCAACTTCAACTCGGTGCGCCATAACAGCACCGAGCGCTTCAGCATGGTGCCGATGGATCAGCTCGCGATCGATCTCGCGAACAACACCGTGCCGAACTTCTCCTATATCGTGCCCGACCAGTGCAACGACATGCATGGCGGCGCCAATGCCTGCCTCGACACGCCGACCGCGGCGCTGACCACGGAAGGCGACTACGTGGCCCAGCAGATCGTCAATGAGATCATGGGCGCGCCGATGTGGGCGCAGGGCAACAATGCCATCGTCATCACCTTCGACGAGGGCAACAGCAACGAAGGCTGCTGCGACGCCAAGCCGGGCGGTGGTCACATCTATACCGCGGTGATCACCAACAACGGTCCGCGCGGCCTGCAGGACCCGACGCCCTACAATCACTACTCGCTGACCGCGACCATCGAGGCCGCGTTCGGCCTGCCCTGCACGCAGTTCACCTGCGATACCGCCAACGTGAAGCCGATGACGCCGCTGTTCGCCATCGCCACGCCCTGACCTGAACGGCCACCCGACAGCGCGCGGCAAGCCGCCCTATCACCTCGGCCTGCCACGCAACGCATGCGAGGCCAGGGCTCGGCCCTGGCCTTGTTTTGTTTCCGCGCTCCGGCCTGGCCGGCGGATGCGCTTCATCGGATTCTGCGACAGCGGCCGGTCAGCCCGGACCGGCACCGGACATCCGGCATCGGCATGTTTCAGACATCACGCCAGGGTCGCAAATCACGCCGGAGCCTGATCCGGGCCGGGCGTCGGGGTTCACAGACCGCTCAGCGACGCCTCGATGGTCTGGATCACGGCCGAGGAAAAGCCGAGGCAGGGCGTGTTGTTGAACAGCAGCGCAAAATCGATGTCGGCGGTGAGCGACTCCACCCAGGTCGCGACGCCGGGGAGGCAGCCATCGCGGGCATAGTCGTACTGCCGGCCGCCCAGGCCATAGGCATTCCAGGTATGCACGAACAGCGACACGCTTTCGGCGTTGGCAGCGAGATCGGCGGGTGCCGCGGCCAGTTCCCAGATGATGTCGCCGCCTTCGTAGTTGAACGGATCCAGCGGCGCGGTCGCGGAGAGGTCGAACACCGAGGGGCCGGTATAGGGATCCACGGCGGGCACTTCGTTCGCGATCGCCTTCAGCTGCGATGTCGGCGAGACCACCCAGTTGGACATGCCCAGCGGCTTCAACACCTCCGTCTTGACGTAGTTGAAATACGACACTCCAGCGGCCTTGGCGATGACCTGCCCCAGAAGAAAATAGCCGACATTGGAGTAGTTGTAGACCAGGCCCGGAACGCTGTTGAGGGGTGTGCCATAGAGATACTGTTCAAACTGCTTCGCGGTCAGCGGCTCATGGCCGAGCTGCACCTCGATATCGCGCATCGTGAACAGCGGATCGCCGACGCCGGAACCGGGCATACCCGAAATGTGCTCGGCCAGTTCCAGGGTGATGATGTCGTTGACATGCGGATCGGGCGTCTGGGTCGGCAACAGCGGCGTCCTGATGCCGAGGAACGGAAACACCAGCTCGCCGCCGGTGAGCTTGCCCTGCGCCATCAGCGTGCTCAGCGCCGCATCGGTAACCATTTTGCTGATGCTGGCGAGGCGGAACAGGTTCGTCGTCTTCACCAGCGGATTGGCCGCGCCCATCGTGTAGGCGTGAGACACGAGCAGCGTGCCGTTCTGCCGCACGGCGAGCTGCGCCGCGGTGATCCCGTTCGCCGCCATCCAGGACGTGACCGCCGTATCGAGGTTGGTGAAACTGCCGATCGAGGTGCCGGCATATTCGATCCGGAATTCGCCCTCGGTGGTCACGCCGGCACGGGCCGGGGCGGCAAGGGCAAGACCGCCGATCGCGGCGGCCAGCGCGAGAACCCAAGGGCGCGAGAGAACCCGGGGGCGCGAGAGAACCCTGGGGGGCGAGAGAACCAAAGGGCGCATGAGAACGAGACCCGGACTGAACGATGCTAGTGCGCAAGAGAACGCTCCTGCTCGTCAAGCGGGATCGACCCGTCCAACGATTTCGTGATGCCCCCACC
>DAICZL010000392.1 GCA_027311165.1 bacterium | reverse complement strand
GGCCCGGCGGCCAGTGCCACGGTACCTTCGAAACCTTCAGTTTTCGGATGGGTCAACGCTGCCCCGGCCCATTCATGACGTGCAGCTTTGACCCGTTCAGATCCGGATGGCCTGAACGGGTCGCCGCGCCAGTGTCCCGATTCCGAAGTTCGCAGCATCGAAATGCGGTCGGAATCGGAACACCAGCACTTTGTTTTCAGCAGCCAGCCTATCCCCGACGTTCGCGGTGAAGAAGCGCGGAGTTCGGGGGCAGGACACTAGTACATGTGCTGGCCGCCATTGATCGACAGGGTCGATCCGGTGATGAAATCGGCATCATCGGCGGTCAGGAACACCACGCCGCGGGCGATGTCCGGCGCATGGCCCAGCCGGCCCACCGGAATGCGCGCGACGATCTTCTGCAGCACATCGGCCGGCACCGCGCGCACCATCTCGGTATCGACATAGCCGGGGGCGACGGCGTTGACGGTGATGCCGAAGCGCGCGCCTTCCTGAGCGAGCGCCTTGGTGAAGCCGTGGATGCCCGACTTGGCGGCGGCGTAGTTCACCTGGCCGTACTGCCCGGCCTGGCCGTTGACGCTGCCGATATTGACGATGCGGCCGAACTTGGCGGCACGCATCCCGTCGAAGGTCAGCTTGCACAAATTGTAGCAGGAACCCAGATTCGTATCGATCACCGCGTCCCACATGTCGCGGCTCATCTTGGCCAGCGTGCCGTCGCGGGTGATGCCGGCATTGTTGACCAGGATCTCGACCGGCCCGACCTCGGCAGTGATCTTCGCCAGCCCCGCCTCGCAGGCCGCCATGCTGGCCACGTCGAATTTGTAGACTGGGATGCCGGTTTCGCTGCGGAACGCTTCCGCGGCGGCGTCATTGCCTCCGTAATTGGCGACGACGACGCGCCCGGCAGCCTTCAACGCGCGACTGATCTCCGCGCCGATTCCTCGTGTTCCGCCGGTGACGAGGGCCACTCGCGACATTTCTGATCCTCCCTAGGGCCGTTCAGCGCAACGAAACTAGCACGCCGATCAATCCGCGCCAGTCTCAGGAAAAGGCCAAGGGACAGCCCCCTCGACCCTGCCAGGCGGCGCCTCCCCGGTCCCGGCATCCCCCCCCGCCGGGAGGGGTCAGCCTCCGGGGGGTAAAGGATGCGCCGCGAGCGGGCTGCCCCCGATGCGCCCCCAATGGCCCGGGGGGCGGAAGCCGATTGGCTCGGCCTACCGCTCCAGGCACATGGCGACACCCATGCCCCCGCCGATGCACAGCGTGGCGAGGCCCTTATGGGCATCGCGCTTCTGCATCTCGTGCAGCAGGGTCACCAGCACGCGCGCGCCGGACGCCCCGATCGGGTGGCCGATCGCGATCGCCCCGCCATTGACATTGACCTTCGCGGTATCCCAGCCGAGCTCCTTGTTGACCGCGAGCGCCTGGGCGGCGAAGGCCTCGTTGGCCTCGATCAGATCGAGATCGCCGGGCTTCCACCCGGCGCGGGCCAGCGCCTTGCGGGTGGCCGGGATCGGCCCGGTGCCCATCACCGCGGGATCGACGCCGGCGGTCGCGAAGGCGGCGATGCGGGCGAGCGGGGTCAGGCCGCGCCGCTCGGCCTCCTTGGCGGTCATCAGCACCAGGGCGGCGGCGGCGTCGTTGATGCCGCTGGCGTTGCCGGCGGTGACGGTGCCGTCCTTGCTGAAGGCCGGCCGCAGCTTGGCCATGCCCTCCAGGGAGGAATCGTGGCGGATGTATTCGTCATCGGTCACCACCGTATCGCCCTTGCGGCCCTTCACCGTGACCGGGGCGATCTCGTCGCGGAACCGCCCGGCCTTCTGCGCCGCCGAGGCCTTGGACTGCGAGCCGACCGCGAAGGCGTCCTGCTCCTCGCGGGTGATCTGGTAGGCCTTGGCGACGTTCTCGGCGGTGGTGCCCATGTGGTAGCCGTGGAAGGCGTCCCACAGCCCGTCCTTCAGCATCGTGTCCATCAGGCCGAGCTCGCCCATCTTCACCCCGGCGCGCAGATGCGCGCAGTGGGTGGCCTGGGACATGCTTTCCATGCCGCCGGCAATCACGATGGCGCTTTCCCCGGTGGCGATCTGCTGCGCCCCCAGCGCGACCGCGCGCAGGCCGGAACCGCAGAGCTGGTTGATGCCGAAAGCGGTCTTGGCATCCGGGATGCCGGCGGCGCGGGCGGCCTGGCGGGCCGGATTCTGGCCCTGGCCGGCGGCCAGGATCTGGCCCAGGATCACTTCGTCCGCATCCGCCGGATCGAGCCCGGCACGGGTCATCGCGGCACTCAGCGCGACGGTTGCGAGGGCGTGGGCGGACAGGGTGGCGAAGGCGCCGTTGAAGCTGCCGACCGGGGTGCGGGCGGCGGAGACGATGACGATGTCGTCGGCAACTGGCATGGCTGGCTGCTCCCTTTCCGGATGCGAGACCGGTTCTGATCGGGGAACAGACTACACCCCCCTCCTGCGGCGCGGAAGCCGAGCCGGGCCGCGCGGCAAGCCGAGCAGCCAATCGCGCAGCGGCGCCCACAGCGCCGCCTCGGCCCCCGCGCCCGCCACCATGCCGATATGACCCGCAGCCGGTTCGTGCAGCATCGCTCCGGGGATCAGCCGGGCCAGGGGACGGGCGGATTCCCCCGGCACGATGCGGTCCCGCCGCGGCACCGCGACGAAGGCCGGCAGGCGCAGCGCGGCGGGATCGACGGGCAGCCCGGCGATCGGCCAGACCCCGCGCCCGGGCGTGTTCGCGCCGTACCAGCCCGCCAGGCATTCCCGTGCGACCGGGGCCGAGAGCGGCACGCCGTCATTCAGCCAGTCCTCCAGCGCGACGAACAGATGTGCCCGCGCGCTGTCCTGGTCCAGCCGGGCGAAGCCGCGATAGCGGGCGGCGACGCCGTAGGGATCGAGCAGGGTGAACAGCACTTGCAGCAGATCGACCGGCAGCGTGCCGTTGAAAGCCAGCGCCGGTTCCAGCAGCGCCACCGTCCGGCCGAGCCAGGCGCCGCGCTCGGCATTGCCTGGTTCGGTCCCCGCGCGCGGCGCGGAAACAGGGGCCTCGGCATGGAAATCCCACGGCGTGGCGAGCAGCCCGAGGCCGCTCAGCAGGTCCGGCCGGCGCTGGGCCGCGGCGACCGCGAGCGTGCCGCCCATGCAATAGCCGACCAGTGCGATCCGCCCGCCGGCCAGACCATGGCCGGCGACGATCGCGCGTTCCAGCCGTCCGGCCACATAGTCGGTCAGGGTGAACCGCCGCTCCGTCTCGCCCGGCCAGCCCCAGTCGAGCAGCAATGGCCGCACCCCGCTCGCCGCCAGGAACCGCAGCAGCGAATGCCCCGGAGCGAGATCGAGCACATGGGCGCGATTGACCAGGCTCGGCACCAGCAGTGCGGCCGGGCTGGAGGGGGGCGCTCCGGGCGCGAAATCGAGCAGCCTCGCATCGCCCTCCTGCCAGCGGCAGGGCGGATCGGCCAGAACGCGCTGAAAGGGATGGCGGCGATAGGCGGCGATGCCGGCCAGCAGCGCGCGGTCCTGGGCCAGCGCCTCGCGCCAGACCGCGGCCGCGAAATCAGTCTCCGCCGCGCCCAGGTTGGGTGCGCTTCGGGGGCTTCCCGGATCGGGCGCGCTGGCGCCGCTTGCCGCCTGCACCGACCGGGCGATCCGCTGCGCCGCCTGCGCGAACGCCATGCTCGACGCCGGCCAGGCGCTGCTCGAGCTCGGCGAGACGGTGAGCGAGGCGCCCGATCTCAGCGTCGCGAGCATCAGGTGCAGCAGCAGCGGGCGCGGGCCGCGCCGGCGCAGCGGGCCTGGAGCGTCCGGGCGCAGGGTCATGCAGGCCGCGCGGCATGGCCAGCAGCATCGCAGATGCCGCCCCGGCCCAAAGCGACAGCATCGCCTGCCAGGTTTCCTGGGCCTCGCGATCGACCGCCAGGGCGGCGAGTTCGCTCTGCCAGAGGGTGATCCAGTCGCCCGCCAGCGCCCGCAGATCGGCCTCCTCGTCCCCCTGGGGTGGCCGCTCCCCCTGGGGTGAGCGCTCCCCCTGCGGCGGGTGGTCCCCCTGGCGCGGGTGGTCCCCCTGGGACGGCTGGTCC
>DAICZL010000384.1 GCA_027311165.1 bacterium | reverse complement strand
CGGTCATGACCGGGCGCAAAACCTCCCGGCCAGACTGATCGGGCCATAGCCGGCCGGGCCGGCCGGGGTCAAGCCGCCAGCGCCGCGATCGCGACGCGCAGTTCGGCGATGCCGGCGCCGGTCTCGCTGCTGGTCGCGATCACCTGCGGATAGGCGGCCGGATGGGCGCGCGAGAGCGCTTCCACTTCGGCGAATTTGCGCGCCTGCTGCGCGGGTTTCAGTGCGTCGGTCTTGGTCAGCACCAGCTGGTAGGAGACCGCCGCTTCGTCGAGCAGATCCATCACCGCGCCGTCGGAAGGCTTGATCTCGATGCGGGCGTCGAGCAGCAGGAACACCCGCGCGAGTGTCGGCCGCCCGCGCAGATAGTCGAACATCAGCCCCTGCCAGTCCTCCTTGATGTCCTTGGCCGCCCGCGCATAGCCGTAGCCGGGCATGTCGACGAGCGTGATCCGGCCGCCGAGATCGAAGAAATTGAGCTGGCGGGTGCGCCCGGGCTGGGAGGAGGCGCGAGCCAGCGCCCGCCGCCCGGTCAGGGCATTGATCAGTGAGGATTTGCCGACATTGGAGCGGCCGGCGAAGGCCACCTCCACCCCCGCCGGGGGGGGCAGCTGGTCGAGGCGCTGGGCGGCGAAGAAGAACCGGCAGTCGAGCGCGAACAGAAGCCGGCCGGCCTCCTCCGCCTCCGGGTCGGGAGTCGGGGCGGAGAAGGCCGCACCGGCCGGGGGGAGGGCGATCATGCCGATGTCTCCGGGACCGGTCGCTGCCGCCGCCGCGCGCCGGCCCCGCTGACGAGCGCGTCCACCCGGCTCAGGCGCGCGCGCGCAGCGGTGTCGCGAGCTTGGTGCGACGCATGATCAGCCATTGCTGGGCGATCGAGAGCAGGTTGTTCCACGACCAGTAGATCACCAACCCGGCCGGAAAACGGGCCAGCATGAAGGTGAAGATGATCGGCATGAACTGAAACAGCCTGGCCTGCACCGGATCGGGCGGCGGCGGGTTCAGCTTCTGCTGGAAATACATCGTGACGCCCATGATCAGTGGCCAGGCGCCCAGATGCAGCATGGGCGAGATCAGGGTGGGATCGAATGGCAGCAGGCCGAACAGGTTGAACACGTTGCTGGGATCGACCGCCGACAGATCGTGGATCCAGCCGAAGAAGGGCGCATGCCGCATCTCGATGGTGATGAAGATCACCTTGTAGAGCGAGAAGAACACCGGGATCTGGATCACCATCGGCAGGCAGCCGCTGGCCGGGTTCACCTTCTCCGCCCGGTACAGCGCCATCATCTCGGACTGCATCTTCGCCGGATCGTCCTTCAGCCGCTCGCGCATCGCCTGCATCTTCGGGCCGAGCAGTTTCATCTTGCTCATGGACCGGTAGGAGAAATTCGCCAGCGGGAAGAACAACGCCTTGACGCACACCGTGAAGACGATGATCGCCAGGCCGAAATTGCCGAGCACGCCATTCAGCCAGTGGATCGCGAAGAAGATCGGCTGGGTGAGGAACCAGAACCAGCCCCAGTCCACCGCCGAGCGGAAATTCGGGATCCCGAGAAGGTCCTCGTAATGTTCGAGCAGCGACACTTCCTTGGCGCCGGCGAACATGTGCGTGGCGAGCCCCGCCTGGCCGCCCGGTGCCACCGTCTCTGGCTCATGGGTGACGTAATCCACCTGGAAGCGGTCTCGGCCGTTCTGCGTCACGTGGCGGAAGGACAGCGTCGCCGGCACCGCCTGGTCGGGTACCAGGGAGGTCAGCCAGTATTTGTCGGTGAAGCCGCCCCAGCCGCCGGCGCCGGTGTAGGAGAAGGCGACGCCGTCCTCGTGGGTGGCGCCGGCCTCCTTGGCCTTGGCGTAGCTGGTCTCCTGCAAGGTGCCGCCGGCGACACCGAGCATCCCCTCGAACAGGATGTAATAGCCCGAGACCTGCGGCAGGTAGTCCCGGCGCACCCGCGACCAGGGATAGAGCGAGACCGGCGTGGCGCCGTCGTTGCGGACACGCTGCTGTACCGCGAACATAAAATTGTCATCGATCGACAGCGCGATCTCGAAGGTCAGTCCTTCGCCATTGTTCCAGGACAGGGTGACCGGATGGCCGGCATCGAGGGTTTCGGCCGAGGCCGTCCAGATGGTGTCGCCGTCGGGCAGTTTCGCGGTACTGCCCGCAGCCGCCGACCAGCCGAACTGGGCGTAATAGGGCTGCGGGTCGATGCGGGGCACCAGCAGCTGCACCAGGGGGGAGTTCGGGGCGATCGTCTCGCGGAAATCGCGCAGCACCAGGTCGTCGATGCGGGCCCCCTGGAGATTGACCGAGCCCTGCACGCGGGGGGCCGCGATGCGGAGGCGCGGCACTTCGCGCGGCGGTGGGGCCTCGGCCGCCACCGGGCG
>DAICZL010000373.1 GCA_027311165.1 bacterium | reverse complement strand
GGGGCGGCCGCCGGCACGGCAGCGCTGTATGCGCCGCGGATCGCCCGTGCCGCCCTGACCGAGGTGAACTTCACCGAAGCCGTGCACAATCTCGGCTATATCAACCTCTATGTCGGCCAGGCCGCGGGGTATTTCGAACAGGCCGGCATCCATCTGAATGTTTCGGCGGCCGGCGGCGACACCCAGGCCTTCGCCGCGGTGCTCGGCCGCTCCGCCCTGTTCGGAATCGGCGATCCCACCATGGTGCCGATCTCGGTCGAGAATGGCGGCCCCGGCAAGGTGGTCGGCACCGTGGTGCAGCGGGCACATTATTTCGGCGTGTCGAAGACCAAGGAGCGGATCACCGCTCCGAAGCAGTTCAAGGGCATGACCATCGTCACCTCGCCCGAGCCCAACACCAATTTCAGCGTGACCAAGAAGCTGCTCGAAGAGAACGGCCTGAAGGTCGGCACCGATGTCACGATGATCGCGGTCAGCCCAGGGACAGAGATCGCGGCGATGCTCGCCGGCCAGGCCGATGTCGCCATCGCCTATCAGCCCAACGTGGCGGCGGCCGAGGCGCAGGGTGCCAGGATCATCTTCGATTTCTCGAGCTATATCGGCCCGTTCTGCAACACCGGCATCATGGTGCTGAACGACACGATCGCGACCCAGCCGAAGATCGTGCAGGCGCTGTGCGACGGGTTCGAGCAGTCCGGCCGGCGGGTCTATGGCGACCCGGCCTATGCCAAGGCGATCGCGCGCAAGGAATTCCCCGATCTGCCGGGCGATGTCGTGGACAAGGCGATCGATGCCGAGCTGACCTACAAGATCCCGGCCCAGAGCGTGGTCGTGGATCCGGCGCAGTGGGACAACCTGATGAAGATGCAGGTCTATCTGAAGAACATCAAGGGCACGACCACCTTCGCGCAGATCGTCGACAATAGTTTCGCCGAGAAGGCGCGGGCGCGCTGACTTGACCAACCCGGCGCCCGCGGCCGCGAACCCGGCGGAAGCGGGCTCCGGCCCGCCGCTGGCGAAGCCCGATACCAGCCCGCCGCTGGCGAATCCTGATATTGGCCCGCCGCTGGCGGCTTGGGACATCGGCAAGACCTTCGGGGCCGAGGACGGCAGGCCGGTGGAGATCATCCGCTCGATCTCCTTCAGCCTGGCGCGGGGCGAGATCGTCAGCATCGTCGGGCCCTCGGGCTGCGGCAAGACGACGCTGCTGAACATGGTCTGCGGCCTGCTGGCGCCCACGCGCGGCAGCGTGTTCTGGCACGGGCGGGAACTGGCGGGCGTGCCGGCCCGCGCCGGCTACATGCTGCAGAAGGACCTGCTGTTTCCCTGGCGCACCGCGCTGCAGAACATCCTGCTCGGCCTGCAGGTGAAGGGGCTGGGCCGGGCGGCACGGCAGGCACGGGCCGAGGCGCTGCTCGACCGGCTGGGCCTGGCGGGCTTCGCCCAGTACTACCCCTCGGCGCTGTCGGGCGGCATGCGCCAGCGCGTCGCGCTGGCCCGCACGCTGGCGCCCGATCCGGAGGTGCTGCTGCTCGACGAGCCGTTCTCGGCGCTCGATTTCCAGACCAAGCTGCTGATCGAGCAGGATACCGCCCGGCTGGTGCGCGGGGAGGGCCGCTCGCTGCTGCTGATCACCCATGACGTCGAGGAAGCGGTGAGCCTGTCGGACCGGGTGATCGTGCTGTCGCACCGCCCCTGCACGGTGGTGGCCGAGCACCGGATCGACCTGCCGGGCGACCGGCTGGACATGATCGCGGCGCGCGAGAGCCCCGAATTCGCCCAGTATGTGCGCAGGATCTGGACGGAGCTGGACATAAGATGAGCAGGCAGGCCGTGGCTTCCGATGCAGCCTCCCTGCCGGGGGGCACCGGCGCGCGCAGCGCGCGGCGGGTCCTGGCACGGCGCACCACCCGCCAGGTGCTGGCGGTGCAGGTGCTGCTGATCGTCGTGCTGCTGGCGCTGTGGGAAGAAGCGACCCGGCACTCTCCGGCCAATGCCTTCCTGTTCGGCGCGCCGAGCGCCATCGCCTTCCACCTGGCGACGATGCTGCGCGACGGATCGGTCTGGACGGATCTTTCGGTGACCGGGCTCGAAACCCTGGCCGGCTTCGCGCTCGGCAATCTGCTGGGCACCGCGATCGGTCTCGCGCTGTGGTTCTCCCGCTTCGTCTCCCGGGTGCTGCAGCCCTTCATCCTGGCGCTGGGCTCGATCCCGATCGTGGCGCTGGCGCCGATCGTGATCATCTGGTTCGGCACCGGCTTCGCCTCCAAGCTGGCGATGGCGACCCTGTCGGTGGTGGTGGTGGCGCTGGTGATCTCCTACAAGGGTGCGACCGGGGTCGATCCGGACCAGATCAACCTGATGCGCTCGCTGGGCGCGCGCCGGGGGCAGATATTCCGGCTGCTGGTGCTGCCCGCCTCGCTCACCGACATCTTCGCCGGACTGAAACTCACCGGGGGCTTCGCGCTGGTGGGCGCGATCGTGGGCGAGTTCATGTCGTCTTCGGTCGGCCTCGGCCATGCGATCTTCAAGGCCGGCAGCCTCTACATCATCTCCAAGGTGATGGCGGAACTGTCCGTGACGGTGGTGCTGGCGCTGGTGCTGTCGGCCGCGGTCAGCCGGGTGGAGCGCTGGCTGCTGCCCTGGCGGCACGATCTCCAGTAGCGCCGGGAAGCGTCACGGCGGCCTCGGTCTTCCTGGCTGCGCCTCGGCGCCGCCTCCGCCTGATCGCCGCCCGCTGGGTCAGCCCCGGCCGGCAGCCGGTCCTGGCGGCCTCCGGCACGACCCGGCCGGCCCCTTCCCTTCAGCAGGCGATGACGCTGACCGAGCCCAGCGGCGGAGCCGGCGCCAGCAGATCGGGCTGCAGGCCGCGCGCCAGCGCCGCCAGCACGCGCAGCGGCCCGCCATGGGAGATCAGCAGACAATCCGCCCCCTCCTCGCGGAGCTCGGCCCAGAGTTCGCTCACCCGCCGCAGCAGCGCCGCCCCGGTCTCTCCGCCGGGCGCGGCGAATCCCAGCGGATCGGCCGCCCAGGCATCGAGCGCCGCACGCGCCATCCGGTCCCAGCGTGTTCCCTCCCACGCACCGAAATCGAGTTCCTGCAGCCGCGGATCGATGATCGGGGGGGCGCCGGTGGCGACCGCCTCGGCGATCCTGCGGCAGCGCCGCGCGGGGCTGCTGCGCAACAGGGCCGGCAGATGGCGGCGCAGCGTCGCGGCGAAATCCGGGAGTTGCGCCAGAGCCGGCCCGGACAGGTCCGGATCGAGCCGCCCATAGCAGATGCCGGGCGCGATCGCCGGGGCGAGATGGCGCACCAGGATCAGCTTCATCGGCGGCCGGCACGGCGGCAGGCGGATCGCGCGGGGGGCGCCACCGCCGCGCGGCGGCGCGCGCCACAGCGCATCAGCCTGCCTGCAACCGCGATGAAATCGCGCGCCGGAACAACGGGCTGGAGCGCGATCGCAGCGCAGACCCGATTGTGACCGGGTCCGGTCGCGCGCTACAGATGGCGCACCTCCTGCCCGGTCGCCTGCACGATCATCTCGGCCACCAGCAGCCGGTGGCAGCGATGCGGATCGGCTTCGAAACACAGCAGGCAGCAGGGCCGGTCCCGGGCGATCGCGCGCGCATGGACCAGATCGATCTGCGCCGCGTCCTCCTCCATATGGGCACGGAAGATCGCCTGCATCTGCCCGGTGCGACCCGCCCGCGCCGCCTGCCGCCCGGCGGCCGGTGTGCCCAGGCCGCGCAGATGCACATACTCGATGCCCAGGCCGGCCAGCTCCGCGGCCAGCATCCGCTTGGAAAACCCTGGCTTGCGCGACAGTGGCAGGGCACGCACGTCGATCAGCGTGCGCACGCCGGCCGCGGCCAGCGCCGCCAGCACCGTCGCGCTCGCCTCTCCCTCGTAGCCGATGGTGAACAGCGCCGGCGCGATCGCCTCCCCGTCGATCGGGGCCGCGGCGGGGCCATCCGCCCCGCCCGCGAGCCGCTTGTGCGGCGGGATGCGCGCAGCCTGCGGCGGGCTCACGGCCGGATCATTGCGGCGGGCGGACCGGCTCCACCCCGCCGGGCGGGGCGAGACCCAGCTTGCGCAGGCAGGCCTGCATCGCCTGGCGGTGGGCGAAGGCGATGTCGGAGCGCAGATTGACCGCCTCGATCGGGCTGCCCAGCGCCTTCACCCGCAATTCGGTCACCTTCGGGTCGTCATCGGCCTGGGCTTCGCACACCGCCTGCGGCGAGCCCGCCGGCGGGCCGGAGGCACAGCCGGCCAGACAGGCCGCAAGCGCTGCCAGCGCTGCCAGCAACACCGCCGGCCCTGCCGGCCGGGCGCGGCTGATCCTGGTCATGCGCTTGCCATCCAGTCCTCGATCAGCCGCCGCGCGATGCTGTCGGCGCGCGGCAGGCGGAAATCATGCCCCTCGGGGTCGGCGATCTCCTCACGGGTGAACCAGCGCGCATCGGTCAGTTCGGTGGGATCGATGGTGATCCGCTCGGTCAGCGCCTCGGCATAGAAGCCCAGCATGATCGAGGACGGGAACGGCCAGGGCTGGCTGGAATGATAGTGCACGCAGCCGACCTCGATGCCGGATTCCTCGGCGACCTCGCGCGCCACCGCCTCCTCCAGCGTCTCGCCGGGTTCGACGAACCCGGCCAGGGTGGAATACATCCGCGCGAGCGGAAAGCGCTGGGAATGGCCCAGCAGGGCGCGGCCGCGATGGGTGACCAGCATGATCACGGCCGGATCGGTGCGGGGGAAATGCTGCGCCCCGCAGCCCGGGCACTGCATGGTATGGCCGGCGCTGCGCGGCGCGCAGGCCGCCCCGCAGGCGCCGCAGAAGCGCTGGCGGGTGCGCCAGTGCATCAGGCCGCGGGCATGGGCCAGCACCGAGGCCTCGCCCGGCGCCAGCACCGGCCCCACCGCGCGCAGATCGACGAAGCTGCCCAGCGCGGCCGGCAGCAGGGTTTGCGGGTCCTCGAGATGGCCGATCTCGATCGCGAACACCGCGCGCCGCCCGAGCAGCCCCAGAAACGCCCAGGGCGGCGGCGCGTCATCGCCCTCCGCCAGGCGCAAGGCGGCGGCCGCGGGTCCGGTCAGATACACCGCCTGAGGCTCCGCCCGGTCGAGGCCGGCGAGCAGGCTGCGCGCCCGCCAGACCGGCACGAACAGGCTTTCCGGGTCGGCCAGACGCTCGGCGATCCAGCCTTCATCCTCGCGCCGGTAGCCGGCCCGGTCGAGCGGGCTGCCGGCATAGGCGTTGGGGCGGCTGGCGAGGATCAGGGTCATTAAGCGGTGACGGTGCCATGCGCCGGGCATGGCAGCAACCTCACGACCGCGAGACTGCGGGGCGGAAGGCCGGCGGAGAGAAAGACCGGCGGAGAGCAAGACCGGCGGAGAGCAAGACCGGGGCCTCGCCGCGGACCCGCATCCGTTCCCTGGCCCGCCCGCAGGGGCGAGGGTGCCGGGCCGGCTGGTCTGCAGCCGGCAAATCCCCCTGGACCCGGTTCCCTCTGGGCCCGGTTCCCCCCTCTGGGCCCGGTTCCCCCCTCTGGGCCCGGTTCCCCCCTGGGGGCCTGGT
>DAICZL010000361.1 GCA_027311165.1 bacterium | reverse complement strand
GCGCGCCCTGCTGCCCCCGGTGACCTTTGCCGATACCGAGGCGGCCATGGGCGACGTGCCCGCGCTCGGCGCGGATACCGGGGCGGTGCTGACGGAGGCGGGCTACGCGCCGGCGGAGATCGCGGCGCTGCGCGAGGCCCGGGTGGTATGACCGCCCCCGGCCACCCGCCCGCGCATCGGCCCGCACATCGAATGCTGGCGGAACAGCGCTGGTTCGAGGATTTTCGCCTGGGCGAGCGCTTCGTCCTGCCGAGCCGGACCATGACCGACGCGGTCTTCCTCGCGTTCCAGGCGGCCAGCGGCGATCGCCACCCGATCCATTACGACCGCCGCTTCTGCCAGGCGCGCGGGATGCCCGACATGCTGGCGCATGGGTTCCAGACCCTGATCCAGACCGCGCCGGGCGCCGGGCTGCTGCCGTTCCTGATTGAGGACTCGCTGCGTGGCTTCCTGGAACAATCGAGCCGGTTCCTGCATCCGGTGTTCGTGGGCGACACGCTCTATCCGGTGCTGGAGGTCGATGAACTTTCCCCAGGACGCACGACCGGGGTGCTGGGGCTGACGAGCCTTGTCACCAACCAGGACGGGGTCCCGGTGCTGGAGGGGCGGCAGCGTTTCCTGCTGCGCCGGCGGGTCGCCGCGGGGGCGTGATCCGGGCGGCAGCGGCGGTCAGGCGGCGGCGGGCTGGGATTATCCGGCCGCGCGCCGCCGCCGCCGCGGCAGCGCCTCGGCCGGCGCGGCGGCGGGCGGATCCTCCGGCGTGGCCAGGGCATCGAGCAGCGCGGCGCGCAACTGGCGCAGCTTCGCCTCGTTCGTGACTTTCAGTCCGAACACGTCCTTCACGTAGAACACATCGACCGCGCGCACGCCGTAGGTGGTGACATGGGCGGACGCGATCTGCAGCCCCTGCTCGCTGATCGCCGCCGTCACGTCGTGCAGCAGGCCGGGCCGGTCGCGCCCGTTCACTTCCAGCACCGTGTGCGAATTGGACGCGCGGTTGTCGATCACCACCCGCGGCGGCACATGGATCGCGCGCATGCGCCGCCCGATCAGCATCTTCGCCGAGAGCTTGGGGATTTCGGTGGCGAGCCGCAGCCGTCCGGACAGCGCCTGCTCGATCAGCGCCGACAGCCGCGCCAGCCGGTGCGGCGCGTCGAATGTTCCCCCGGCCGCGTCCTGCACCCAGAACGTATCCAGCGCCATGCCGTTGGTCAGGGTATGGATGCTGGCATCGACGATCGACCCGCCGGCGATCGCGAGCGCCCCGGCGATGCGGCTGAACAGCCCGGCGTGATCGGCGGCATAGACCGTGACTTCGGTGACCGAGCGGGCGGGCAGGGGCTGAGTGTCGATGGTCAGCGGCGCCTGCCGGCATTCGGCCTCGCGCACCAGCCTGGCGTGGCGGGCGTGGGTCTCGGGGTCGAAGGACAGCCAGTAGCCGGGATAGCCGAGGGCGGTGAACCGCGCGATGTCGGCCCCGGTCCAGTCCGCCAGCAAGTCGGCGGCGGCCTGCTTGGCGTGGGCCACGCGCACGTCGCGCTCGGTGGTGCCCAGGCCGCCGGCCAGCACCTCGCCCACCCGGGCGAACAATTCGCGCAGCAGCGTGGCTTTCCAGCCGTTCCACACCTTGGTCGAGACCGCGCGCATGTCGGCGACGGTGACCACCAGCAGCAGGCGCAGCCGTTCCGGTGACTGGATCGTGTCGGCGAGGTCGAGGATGGTCTTGGGATCGTCGATATCGCGCTTGAACGCGGTCTGGCTCAGCAGCAGGTGGTGCAGCACCAGCCAGGACACCGTCTCGGTCTCCTCGGCCGACAAGGCGAGCATCGGCCCGACCGTCATCGCCACTTCGGCGCCCAGTTCGGAATGATCACCGCCGCGGCCCTTGGCGATGTCATGCAGCAGCAGCGCCACATAGAGCGCCCGGCGTGACTGCAGGTGGTCGACCAGGCCCGAGGCGACCGGGGCGATGTCCTTCAGCTTCCCGTGTTCCAGCTGGTTGAGGATGCGCACCGCTTCGATCGTGTGCTCATCGACGGTGAACACGTGATAGGTGTCGAACTGCATCTGTCCGACGATGCGCGCCCAGTCCGGCAGATAGCGGCCGAGGAAGCCGGTCTCGTTCATCACCGACAGCCAGTGCGCGCCGTCGGAATGCTGCTGGTCGGCATTCCGCCCGCAGAGCAGGTCCATGAACAGCGCCGCGGCTTCCGGGTTGCCGCGCAGGGTCACGGCGCGGCGTTCGTTGCGGATCAGCATGCGCAGCGCCAGCGGATGCAGGGCGAGGCCGCGGTCGCGGGCGACTTTCAGCACCCGCAGCATCTGGATCGGCTCGTCGCGGAAATCCCGGCCGGGGGCTGCGATCAGCTGGCCCTCTGCAAGGGCGAAGCCGGCGGCGAGCAGCGCCGGATCGGTGGTCGGCGCCAGCGCCGGCGGGCCGAGGGCGGCGCGGACCAGTGCTGGTTCCAGCACATGGGTCAGGCGGGCGACCTCGCGCGCGGTCAGGAAATAGTGGCGCATGAAACGCTCCACCCCGTCCTGGCGGCCGTGGCGGGTATAGCCCATGCGGGCGCCGATCACCGGCTGGAGGTCGAAGGTCAGGCGTTCCTCGGCGCGGCCGGCGACGTAGTGCAGGTGGAAGCGCACGGTCCAGAAGAAATGCCAGGAGCGGTTGGCCTGCCGGCTCTCGGTTTCGGTGATGAGCCGCCCGGCAGGACCGGCGGGATCGGCGAGTTCGCCCATGGTGGAGGTGCCGAACACGTAGCGCGCCATCCAGTACAGGGTCTGCAGGTCGCGCAGCCCGCCGCGGCCTTCCTTGACGTTCGGTTCGACCACGAACGGGCTTTCGCCATAGCGGCGATGGCGGGCGTCGCGCTCGGCCTGTTTCGCGATGAGGTATTCGGCCGGTCCGGCTTCCTGGCAGGCGCCGCGGAAGCGGCTGCGGAATGCATCGAATAATTCGGAATCGCCGCTGAGCGGGCGTGCATCGAGCAACGAGGTGCGCACTGTGACGTCCCTGGTCGCCTCGGTCAGGCAATCGGGGATCGAGCGGGTGGCGTGGCCGACCTTCAGTCCGAGATCCCAGAGCAGATAGAGCATGTACTCGACCGCCCGCAGCGTGGCCGGCGCGGGCTCGGTCTCGGTCAGCAACAGCAGGTCGATATCGCTGAACGGCGCCAGCACGCCGCGGCCGTAGCCGCCGGTGGCGATCACCGCCAGCCGCTCCTCCACGCCATTGGCGCGCAGCGCGAAGCGGGCCAGCGCGTCGATCAGCCCGTCGGTGAGCCCGGCAAGCATGCGGGCTGCCTGGAGACCGGATATCTGTGAAGATTCAAAATGATCCTGCACATGGTGCTGGATGCGCGAGAGATGCCGGCGGAAGGCAGCCAGCACCGCTTCCCGTGCGCCGCTGCCGGCCAGGGCGTCGAGCGTGTCGCACAGCTGCCCGAGCGAGGCTTCGGGCGCCGAGTCGGCGGGCAGTGGGGTCAACATTCCGGCGATGGTAGTGCCTCCCTGGTTACCGGAACAGCAATCAGAGATTTCAAGCGATACAGTATCGCCAGCGCATCGCGCGGCGAAAGACCGTCCGGGTCGATTGTCGCGAGCATCTCGCGCAGCGCGTCCCTGGCTGGCATCGCGCCGGGCGCGTCCCTGGCTGGCATCGCGCCGGGCGCGTCCCTGGCTGGCATCGCGCCGGGCGCGTCCCTGGCTGGCATCGCGCCGGGCGCGTCCCTGGC
>DAICZL010000360.1 GCA_027311165.1 bacterium | reverse complement strand
CCCAGGGAGGGGTCGCCGCAGCATCGGGGGGGGGCGGAAACCCGACCTCGACCACCGCCTCCATCACCACCTCGAATTCCCGGTGCGGCTGCTCCAGGAACAGCCAGGTCACGGCGTTGCCGAAATGATCGAACCCCTCGCTGCGGCGGGCGGCCTCGGGGTCGGCGGTGATGCGGGCGGACAGCACGGTCTGGTGGCCGAGCGCCCGGGGGGCCAGATGCAGCATGTGGCAGGCGAGATCGAGCGTCTCGGCATAGCGGTAGCGGGTGGCGTGGCGGACGCGGTATTTCATGCGGCCCCCCGCAGCGCCGGCGCCTCGGCCGCCAGCCCCACCGTCTGCACCGCCGGCAGCAGCGCGAAATAGCGCCGGGTCAGCCGGTCCGACAGCGCGGCGATCTCGGCTTCCAGCGCGATCAGCCGCGCCGGTACGGCCGCGGCGGCCTCGACCTGATCGGCTGCCACGGCGATGCGCTCGACCAGCACCCCGGTCTCGGCCAGCAGCCCCGCTGCCGTCTGGGCCAGCTCGTCGTCCTCCCGCCCCGACACATCCTCCAGCAGGCCGCGGATCGCCGCCAGCTGGAAGGCGAGGCCACGGGGATTGCCGTCATCGGCCAGCACCAGATCGAGCACCGGCGCGGGCTGCAGCACGTTCAGATAGCGGCTGCGATAGGTGATCAGCGAATCGCAGAGTTCGAGGGCGAGCCGCAGCCCCGCTTCGATCCGCGCCGGCGGCTGGTCGAGCGCGAAGGCCAGTTCCGCCGCAACCGCGTGCGCCCGCTCGATCCGCCGGCCGAGATCGAGAAACAGCCAGCCGCCGCCGCGCACCATGTTCTCGGCCGCGACGCCGGCGACGGTGGCCGAGAATCGTAGCGTGCCCACGATGGCATGGGACAGCCCGTCCAGACTGTGGCCGGCCTGCGCCGCCTCCTCGCGCGCCTGGCGCAGCGTGTAGGTGAAGGCGGCATACATCTCCCCGGTCAGCCGGTCGCGCACCTCCTCGGTCAGCCGCGCGATGCTGGCGAACTGCGCGGCCATGGCGCCGCCCTCGCGCACGCTGGCCAGCAGCGCCTCGGCCAAAGCGCGCCCGCCGATGGTACCCAGCGCGATCTCCCCCGGTACCAGGTCGGCGCGCGCCAGGCAGCGGGCGAGCGCGGCTAGCTCGGCGAGTTCGCGCGGCAGCAGCGCGCCGCGGTTGAGCCGCACCAGCGCCGAGCGCGCCAGCCGGGCCGAGGCTTCCAGCCGCTCGACATAGCGGCCCAGCCAGAACAGGTCGTCGGCGGTGCGGCTGGGCAGTTCGCCGGCGGTGCGCCGGATCGGCAGCGGCGGCACCGGCACCGCCGCCGGGCCGATGATATCGGCCCGATCCTCGCTCATCACCCAGACATCCTTGGACAGTCCCTGGCGCGGCAGGCCGCCGGCCAGCTGCACGGAATCCTCGATCACCCGCGCGAGCCCGCCCGGCATGGCATGCCAGCGCGTGCCGTCGAAGGCCAGGAACAGCCGCAGCACGACCGGGCGCGGCAGCATCCCCACCGGGCCGGCGCAGGGCGCGACCGAGGCCGGGATGGCCGCGCTGGCCGCATAATCCCAGGGCCGCGCCGCGATCCGTGCAACGAGCGCGGCGCGCGCCGCCCCAGCGAGGCTCGCCGGCGCGATGCCCGGCGCCCGCCCGTCGGTCGCCGGGCGGATCAGCCACCGGTCGCCGGGCCCCTCCAGCAGATCCTGCGCCACCAGCTCCCGCGCCCGCGCCTCGCCCAGCCACATCGTCGGCACGCTGGCGAGCTTCAGCGGCTCGCCCAGCAGCCGCAGCGCCAGGGCGGGCAGGAACGCGGCCATGGCCGGCGCCTCGACCAGGCCGGAACCGGGGTCGTTGCTGATCCGCACATTGCCGGCGCGCGCCGCGTCCATCACCCCGGGCACGCCCAGCACGCTGCCGGCGGCCAGTTCCAGCGGGTCGATCATCCGTCCGTCAAGCCGGCGCAGCAGCACATCGACCGGCTGCAACCCCTTGAGTGTCTTGAGATACACGATCCCGCCGCGCACCGTGAGGTCGCCCCCCTCGACCAGCGCGCAGGACAATTCGCGCGAGAGGAACATGTGCTCGAACCATTGCGCATGGCCGTGGCCCGGGGTCAGCAGCGCGACCGAGGGGCTGGCCCTGCCGGCGCGTGGCGAGGCCAGCCGCGCCAGCGCGTCCTGCCAGATGTCGAAGAACGGCCGCAGCTGGCGCACCTGCACCGGGCGAAAGGCTTCCGGCATCACCCGGGCGAGGATCCGCCGGTTCTCCCGCGCATAGCCGATGCCGGCCGCCCCGGCGGTGCGGTCGGCCAGCACCCGCCAGGACCCGTCGGGCCCGCGGATCAGGTCGGCGGCATAGAAATGCAGCAGCCCATGGCGCGGCAATGCTCCGGCCAGCTGGCAGGGGCGCAGGAAAGCCGGATTGGAGAACACCAGCGCCGGCGGTAGCTTCCCGTCGGCGAGCAGGCTCTGGCGTCCGTACAGATCCTCCAGCACCGCTTCGAGCAGGGCGGCGCGCTGCGCGAGCCCCGCTTCCAGTTCGGTGAATTCGGCGGCGCCGATCGGCAGCGGCACCGGATCGCAGTGCCAGACCCGGTCGGCGATGTCCGCGCCGGGCAGCACGGAGGTGACGCCTTCCTCCTCGAAGGCGCGGCCGAGGCGGCGGACACGCTCGGCCAGGCCGCCATCGGGCAGATTGGTGAACGCGCCCAGCACCGAGCGCCAATGCGGACGCAGGCCACCCTTGCCGTCCACCATCTCGTCGAGGGGAATGGGGCGGGACATGCTAACGGAAGGCGAGGCCTCTGCCCCCATGACCCATCGGGACCCGCCGGCGAGCGGGACTGCCTGCACCCGCTTCCTTCGGGCGATCGCCTCCGGCGACGGGGGTTCGGTGCCATGGGCCCGGCAGGGGTCCGAGGCGAGGCTGCCGGCCAAGGCTCGTCCCGGCACCGATGGGGCGGCGCTGCCGAACCCCGATCCGCCGGGGGGACGCCGCCACGAGAGGATGGCTCACCAGCCGAGCCTCCGATCTTGCTTGAACACGTTCCCCGGCATCAGGCAAACCGGCGCAGGTCCAGGGTGCGGGGGTGTTCGAGCCCCACCGCGACATGGGGTTCGGCCATCATCCCCGGCGTATGGCCGAAGCCGAAGAACCGCGAGCGCCGCCGCGCCTCGGCCTCGGCGGCGTTCACCGGGAACGTGTCATAGCTGCGCCCGCCGGGATGGGTGACGTGATGGGTGAGCCCGCCCAGGCTGCGCCCGGTCCAGCGGTCGTAGATATCGAACACCAGCGGCCCCTGGGCGCCGATCGTCGGATGCAGCGCGCTGTAGGGCTGCCAGGCCTTGAACCGCACCCCGGCCACGTATTCCCCGACCCGCTCGGTCGGGCTGAGCGGCACGCCCACGCCGTTGCAGGCCAGCACGTAGCGCTCCTCGATCCAGCCCGACACTCTCGCCTGCAGCCGCTCGGTGGAACTGTCCACATACCGCGCGGTGCCGCCGGCGGCCTGCTCCTCGCCCAGCACGTGCCAGGGCTCGAGCGCATGGCGGATCTCGAGGCCGATATCGCGCACCGTCACCGCACCCATTTCCGGGAAGCGGAATTCCATGTGCGGGGCGAACCACTCGGGCTCCAGCCCGAAGCCCAGCATGCCCAGCTCGCCGAGCGCGTCGCGGAAATCCTGATCGACGTAATAGGGCAGCATGAACTCGTCATTCAGCCTGGTGCCCCAGCGGATCAGCCGCCGGTCATAGGGGGTCTGCCAGAACGCAGCGATCGCGGAGCGCATCAGCAGCATCTGCGCCGCCGCCATGCGGGCATGGGGTGGCATCTCGAAGGCACGGAACTCGACCAGGCCGCGTCGGGAGGACGCCACATCGCCCGGATACATCTTGTCGATGCAGAATTCCGTGCGGTGCAGGTTGCCGGTCATGTCGGCCAGGATGTTGCGGAACAGCCGGTCGGTCAGCCAGGGCGGCGTCGGCGCGAACGGGCTGATGCGCGAGAAGGCGATCTCGAGCTCCAGCAGGCTGTCCTGCCGGGCTTCGTCGATGCGCGGATGCTGGCTGGTGGGGCCGATGAACAAACCACTGAACAGATAGGAAAGGCTTGGGTGGTTGTGCCAGAAGCCGAGCAGCGATTTCAGCAGGTCCGGGCGACGCAGGAACGGGCTGTCGGCGGCCTCCGCCGCGCCCATCACCACGTGATTGCCCCCGCCGGTGCCGACATGGCGGCCGTCCATCATGAATTTCTCGGTGGCGAGTCCCACCTGGCGGGCTTCCTCGTACAGCTGCTCGGTGCGCTCGATCTGCTCGGCCCAGGAGGTGGCGGGATGGACGTTCACCTCGATCACCCCCGGATCGGGAGTGACCGAGAAATGCAGCAGGCGCGGATCGTGCGGCGGCAGATAGCCTTCCAGGAACAGCTTCCGGCCGAGTTCGGCCGCGGTCTCCTCGACCGCCGCGGTCAGATCGAGCCAGTCCTCGGCGGCGAACAGCGGCGGGAAGAACACGTGCAGCATGCCGCCGCGCGCCTCGACCGCGAGCGCCGTGCGCACCAGCCCCGGCTCGCCGCGTCCCACCACCGGGATGTCCTGCGGCACCGGACGGAATCCGTCGATGCCATGACCGGCGATCTCCGCCGGCAGGCGCGCACGCAGCCAGGCCTGGCGGGGGGGCAGCTTCTCGCGCGGGGCGAAGGGATCGGGTTCGGGCCAGGTCTCGATCGTCGCCGGATCGGCCCAGGGCAGGCTGTCGAGCGGCAGGCGCAGGCCGATCGGGCTGTCGCCGGGGATCAGGAACAGCACGCCGTCGCGGAAGAACCATTTGCCGGTCTGCCAGCGCCGCACCCCGCCCTCGATCACCCGGCGCAGCGGCAGCACGCTGCCGACCGAGGAGGCGAGGCCCTGGCCGAACACCCGGGCCAGCCGGGCGCGTTCCAGCGGGTCGCGCAGTTTCGCGTCCTCGACGACCACGTTGGCCGGCAACCGGTGCTCCTTCCACAGATAATAATGAATGTCCTCGAAGGCCGGGCTGACCATGGCCGGGTCGACCTGCAGGCGCTCCGCCAGGATGGCGGCGAAGCGGGCGGCATCGGCGGGCGTGGCATCGCCCCGGTCGTCGTCGGAGGCGAGCAGGTCCGGGCGGGTCCAGACCGGCTCCAGATCCGAGCGCCAATGCGCCGACAGCGCCCATCGCGGCAATTGCTCGCCGGGATATTGCTTGCCCATGCCGTAATGCAGCGCCGCCCCCGGCGACCACAGCCCGGCCAGCCGGCGCAGCAGCCGCCCGGCATAGAAGCGCTTGGTGGGGCCCATCGCATCGGTGCTCCACTCCGCCCCCTCCATGTCGGAGGCGGTGACGAAGGTGGGCTCCCCGCCCATGGTCAGGCGCACATCGCCCAGCGCGAGCGCCCGGTCGACCCGCTTGCCGGCGGCCAGGATGTCCTGCCAGGCGCGCTCGGCATAGGGACGGGTGACCCGCGGGGTCTCGGCCACGCGGCGGACCGACATCTCGAACGCGAAGCTCACCTCGCAGTCTTCGACGAGGCCGGTGATCGGCGCGGCCGAAATCGGGTCGGGGCTGGCGGCGAGCGGGATGTGCCCCTCCCCGGCCAGCAGCCCGGAGGTGGCGTCGAGCCCGATCCAGCCGGCGCCGGGAAGATACACCTCGGCCCAGGCATGCAGATCCGTGAAATCCGAAGCCGGGCCCTCCGGCCCTTCGAGCGGCTTCACATCAGCCACCAGCTGGATCAGGTAGCCCGAGACGAAGCGGGCGGCAAAGCCGAGATTGCGCAGCACCTGCACCAGCACCCAGGCGGAGTCGCGGCAGGAGCCGCGGCCCTCGGTCAGCGTGCGTTCGGGTTCCCATACCCCCGGCTCCAGCCGCACGATATAGCCGATCCGCTCCTGCACCTTGCGGTTCAGCCCCACCAGCACGTCGATCATCCGCTGCCCGGCGAGCGGGGGCGGGTCGATCAGCTCGGTGAGCATGGGCCCGGCCGGGTCGGTGAACCGATAGGGCGCCAGTTCATGAGCCAGCACCGGATCATAGGCGAAGGGCCAGGTCTCGGCCTCGGGCTCCAGGAAGAAGTCGAACGGGTTGATGGTGGCGAGATCGGCCACCAGATCGACGGTGACGTCGAAATGGGTCACCCGCTCGGGGAACACGACCCGGGCCAGGAAATTGCCCTGCGGGTCCTGCTGCCAGTTCAGGAAATGCGGCTTGGGCGCGACCGTCAGCGCATAGGACAGGATCGGCGTGCGGGCATGCGGGGCCGGCCGCAGCCGGATGGTCTGCGGTCCGAGCAGCACCGGCCTGTCATAGCGATAGGAGGTGCGGTGGGTCAGCGCGGCATGGATCGACATGGGGCGTTGGCCTTGCTGGCGGGAGCTTGGGCGGAGCGAGTGCCCGGTTTCTAGGCGGCGGTGCTGCACGCAGCAGCGCCGGGGAGGAACATGGCGCCACCGGAGGCAGCAACGCCAGCCCCGGCGCCGCCGGAGGCAGCGGAACCGCCGGACCCGGCGCCGTCGGAATGGCTGAAGAAGCGACGCGGGTCGATACGAAGCAAGATCGCGGCCAACGCACCGGGATCGCGCCCGGAGATCATGTCGGCCACCAGCTGCCCTGCCGCCGGCGAGGTCTGGATGCCGTAGCCACCCTGGCCGACACACCAGAAGAACCCCTCGGCCGCAGCGTCCCAGCCGAAGGCCAGGCTGCCATCGGGCGTGAAGCTGCGCAGCCCGGCCCAGGATCGCTCTACCCGCCGCACCTCGATCGCCAGTGCCTGCTGCATCCGGTCGATGCCCAGCGCCACATCCAGCTCGTCGGGCTGCACGTCGTGAGCGTGCATCGGCGTCTCGTCGGCCGGCGAGACCATCAGGCGGGTGCGCGCCTCCGGGCGGACATACCATTGATGGCCGACATCGTCGATCAGCGGCCAGTCCTGCACCGCGAACGGCGCCGGATCGATGATCGCACCGGTGCGGCGGCGGGGGATCAGGCCGATCGGCGCGGCGCCGGCCAGCGCCGCCACCTCGTCGCCCCAGGCGCCGGCGGCGTTCACCACGACCGGGGCCTGGAACACCCCCCCCTCGCTGGTCGCGACCTGCCACAGCCCGCCCCGGCGCTCGATCCGACCGGCGCGATGGCGCAGCGCCAGCACGCCGGCGCGGGCCCGCAACTGGGCCAGGAAACCCTGGTGCAGGGCCGCCACATCGATGTCGAAAGCATCCCGCTCGATCGCCCCGGCAGCGGCGTAGCCCGGCCGCAGCGCCGGGATCATCCGCGCGAGCTCGGCGGCCGAGAGCTCCGCGAGCCCCGCGCCGGTCTGCAGCATCCGCCCGAGCTCCGCGAGCTGGTCGGCGCGGGCGAGGAACGCGACACCGCGGCGATGGGCCAGGCCATGCGGGGCGAAGCCCGGCGGCGGCTGCTCGAAAAACGCCCGCGAGCGGGCGGTGAGAGCGCGGACATCCGCCGGACCGTAATTGAGGAACCACATCGAGGCCGAACGCCCGGTGGTGTGGTAGCCGGCCGCCGCCTCCGCCTCCAGCAGCGCAACCCGGTGGTCGGCGGCGAGATGCGCGGCGGCGGTGGCGCCGGCGATGCCGGCGCCGATCACCACGACATCGAAACGCCTCGTCTCGGCGGACTGATCGTTCATGCGACACAGCATCGACGCCGCAGGTGGGTTCGGCAAGTCTTGTCCGCCGGGGCGGGGGTCGCCTACACCTCGCCGGCGGGAGGCAGGTCCTCGCCTTCCCCGCCGACCTGGACCAGACCCAACAGCCTGTCCAGCCGGTCCGCCTCGGCCACCGGCTTGTCCGTGCGCAGGCGGGCGATGCGCGGGAACCGCAGGGCCACGCCCGATTTATGCCGCAAGGAAAGCTGAGCCGCGTCGAAGGCCACTTCCAGCACCAGGCCGCGCGCCACTTCCCGCACCGGGCCGAAGCGGTTGGTCGTATGGGACCGGATCCAGCGGTCCAGAAACGCCAGCTCGGCATCGGTGAAGCCGGAATAGGCCTTGCCCACCGGCACCAGTTCGCCGTCCTGCCGCCACAGGCCGAAGGTGTAATCCGAATACAACCCGCTGCGCTTGCCGTGGCCGCGCTGCGCATACATCAGCACCGCATCGATGGTCAGCGGATCGCGTTTCCATTTCCACCACATCCCCCGCGGGCGTCCAGGCAGGTAGGGGCTGTCGGCGCGTTTCAGCATCAGCCCCTCGATCGCCGCGGCGCGGGCGCCGGCGCGCAGCGCGGCCAGTTCATCGAGGCTCGTGAAACCGATCAGCTCCGATAATTCCATATGCGCCGGGGCCGCGCTTGCGTGCCAGGCTTCGAGCCGCGCCCGGCGCGCATCGAAGCCCAGGGCGCGCAGATCCTCGGTGCCCTCGAACAGGATGTCGTACAGCCGCACCGCCGCGGGATGGTCACGCAGCAATTTCGCCGCCGGCGCCTTGCGGTTCAGCCGCTGCTGCAGATCGGCGAACGGCGCCACCACGCCATCGCGCACCACCAGCAATTCGCCATCCAGCACGCCCTGGAATTCCATCGCCGCGATGATCTCGGGGAAGGCGGCCGAGATATCCTCCGCCCCGCGCGAATACAGCCGCCGCCCGCCGGCGGTCGCGACCATCTGCACGCGGATGCCGTCCCATTTCCATTCGGCGCGGAACGCGGCGGGGTCGAGCGCTGCGAGCTCCGCTGGCTCCGGCGCATGGGCGAGCATCGGCGGGCGGAACACCGGCGCATCCGCGGCATCGGGTTTCGGTCCCCGCCCTTCCAGCCAGGCGAACAGTTGCAGATAGGGCGGCTCCAGCGCGTGCCAGATTTCCTCGAGTTCGTCGGGTGCAACCCCGCCCAGCTGCGCCAGCGCGATCCGCGCGAGCCGTGCCGAGGCGCCGACCCGCAGCCCCCCGGTGATCAGCTTCAACAGCGCCAGGCGCACCGAGGCGTCGGAGGCATCGAGCCAGCCGGCGAGCAGATCGCCGAGTTCCGCTTTCGGCGTCGTGCCAAGCCGCGCCACCACCTCCGCCAGCGACGGCGGAGCGGCTTGGGGGGCAGGCATGGCGGGCCAGATCAGCGCGGCGGTCTCGGCCAGGTCGCCGACATAATCATAGGACCAGGCGAAAAGCTCGGCATCGACACGGGTCGCGACCAGCGCGCGGATCAGCGCCGGCCTGGCCACGGAGAAGGACAGCGCGCCGGCGATGGCGGCGAGGCCGAAGCCGCGATCGGGATCGGGCGAGGTGGCGAAATACCTGGCCAGCAAGGTGATCTTGGCACTGCGCCCGGGGGTGAAGGCCAGCCGCTCCAGCAGGGCGGCAAAGGCGATCACGCCCGCGCTCCGCCGCGGACGGGTCGGGGCCGGCCGTGCATCGGGGCCCCCAGCCCCTCCGGGACAGGGCCGATGATGACATCGCACCCGGACCGATCCAGGTCTGCAAGATCCGACCGGATCGCACCCCTGGAGCAATCTCGCATCAGGTTGACTTCAGCCGCGATAAGATCGCTCGCCAGAACAACGCGCCGGAGCGAAATCGGACCGCAGATCCGATCGAACCGGTTCCGATCGCGCTCTAGTGTCCCGTTTCCGAAAGTCGCAGCATTGAAATGTGGTCGGAACCGGGACACCAGCTCTTTGTTTTCAGTGGCCTGCTGATCCCCGAACTTCGCGGTGACGAACCGCGAACTTCGAGGGCAGGACACTAGAACTGATGGGCGAGGAACACGAAGTAGAACAGATAGCCGCCGAGCGCCGCGAAGGGCAGGCCGAGCAGGCGCAGAATCAGATGGTGGCGACCCAGGATCAGATAAAGCCCGAACAGGGTCAGCAACACCGAGGCGATCCCGATGATGACCACACCTCTGGCGCGCATCTCTCATTTCTCCGGCAAGGTCTCGGGACAGAAGACGCGGGTCCCGCCCCGGCGAACGGGGCGGGTGGAGGGATGCCGGCAGTGCTATCAGGCGGGCTCGGGCGGCAGTTGCACCACCCGCAGATAGGGCTTCAGCGTCTTCCAGCCCTGCGGAAAGCGCTGCGCCGCATCCGCGTCGGACAGGCTCGGCGCGATGATCACCGGCTCGCCCTGCTGCCAGTTCACCGGGGTCGCAATCTTGTGCCGGTCGGAGAGCTGCAGGCTGTCCACCACGCGCAGGATCTCGGCGAAATTGCGTCCGGTGCTGGGCGGGTAGGTCAGGATCAGCCGCACCTTCTTGGCCGGGTCGATCACGAACACGCTGCGCACCGTCACCGAGGGATCGGCCTGCGGATGCACCATGCCGTACAGGTCGGACACCTTGCGATCGGTATCGGCCAGCATCGGGAAGTTCACCGCCTGGCCCTGGGTTTCCTCGATATCGGCTTCCCAGTCCTGGTGCCGGTCCGGCGGATCGACCGACAGTCCGATGATCTTGACATGGCGCTTGTCGAATTCCGGCTTGAGCCGCGCGGCCTCGGCGAGCTCGGTGGTGCAGACCGGGGTGAAGTCCTTCGGATGGCTGAACAGCACACCCCAGTCCTCGCCCAGGAATTCATGGAAGCGGATCCGCCCCCTCGTCGTGTCCTGCTCGAAATCCGGTGCCACCTGGCCCAGCTGGATGCTCATCCACACACTCCTCGTAATGGCCGCCGCCGCGGGATGGCCGCGCGGATGCTTCACCGCCTGCCCAAGGGGGCGGGCGCCGGTCAGATGGCAAAGGTGATGGGCTCGCTCGCCGGCCGGCGCAAGCCTGCCTCGGCAGCGCGTCGCAACAGCGTTTCCAGGCTGATCGTGGCGAGACGTTCCTGCGCCGCCTGATCGAGTTCCGCCCAGAGCGGATCGACCACCGCTTCCTGCAGCTGCCCGCCGGGGCCTGAGGACGCGGCTTCGATCTCCGGCTCGGCCAGCGCCGCGGCGGCGATCTCGGCCAGGCTGATCTCCCGCCGCGCCCGGCCCAGCCGGTAACCGCCGCGCGGCCCGCGCACACTGTCGAGCAGCCCGGCGCGGGAGAGTGCCTGCAGCAGCGGCTCCATGCCGCGCCTGGCGAGGCCGATGCGCTCGGCGATGTCGGCAGCGCTCACGGTCGTGGTGCGGCCGGCATGGAATGCCACATCCAGCATGATCGTCACCGCCAGCATCACCCTGTCGCGGCGCAGCAGCATCCCCGATGACACTCCACCTCTGAACCGGCCCCACCGGGCCGCACCAAACCCTTGGCCGTTGATGTGATATAGAAGGGCCATGGCACGCCCCGCAACCATCGTCCCCGCGGCCCCGACCCAGCAC
>DAICZL010000351.1 GCA_027311165.1 bacterium | reverse complement strand
AGGCGGAGCTGATCACCTGCGTGCTGCGCCCGGCCGCCCAGGCGCTGGCCGAGCTCGAGGATGCCAAGGTGACACATCGGGGGATCCGGGCGGACAACGTGTTCCGCGTCGGGCCTGGCCAGCCGGTGACGCTGGGCTGCGCCTGGGCGGGCCCGCCCGCCAGCCTGCAGCCGGCGATCCAGGAACCGCCCTACGCCGCGCTCTGCCTGCCCTGCGGGCGGGGCAGCGGGACCATCGCCGATGATGTCTATGCGCTCGGGGTGCTCCTGCTCACCCTGGCGCTCGGGCGACCGCCGCTCGCCGCGCTGGACGAGGCGACCATCCTGCGGCGCAAGATCGCCCTGGGCAGCTACGCCGCCCTGACCGCGGGGGAGCGTCTCGGGCCGGTGATCAGCGATCTGCTGCGCGGCATGCTGGCCGAGGATCCCGACCACCGTCCGCCGCCGCATCTGCTCACCGATCCCGCCGCCGCCCGGGTGCGCAAGCTCGCCGCCCGGCCCCAGCGGCGGGCGCAGGCAGCGCTGACGGTCGGCAGCATCGCCGTCTGGGATTCGCGCAGCCTGGCCCTTGAGATCGCCCGCCAGCCGAAAGAGGCGGTGAAGCTGCTGCGCAGCGGCGAGGCGGAACGGTGGTTGCGCCGCAGCAGCGATGATGCCGGTCTCGCCGCACGGATCGAGGAGGCGGTGCGCATACGCGCCTCCGACGCGCCGGGCGAGGATGCCGAGGCCGACGCGCTGCTGGCGGTGCGCGCCATCGGCCGGCTCGATCCGCTGGCGCCGCTGTGCTGGCGCGGCATTGCGATCTGGCCGGAGGACGGTCTGGGCCCGGCACTGGCCGAGGCGCGGGCCACCGACAAGCCGGCCTGCGAGGCGCTGTGCCAGATCATCCGCGGCGAGGTGGCTGGGATCTGGGCCAGTCAGCGCGAGCCGCGCAGCGACCCCGGCGCCGTCCGCAAGGACGCGCAGAGGCAGCGTGTGTTGCAGCGCACCGGCGGGGCCGGGGCGTTCGGCGGCGGGGTCGAGCGGCTGTGCTACGCGCTCAACCCCCTGCTGCCCTGCGCCAGCGCTCTGCTCGGCCAGCGCGTCGTGGTGGTGGCCGCGGCACTGCTGCCGGCGCTGGAGGCGGTGGCCGGGCGGGCCGACCGGGGGGAGGCCACGCCGGTCGATCGCGACATCGCCGCCTTCATCGCCACCCGGTTCGGCGAACGGGTGGACGAGGAGCTGATGGAACTCGGCAGCCCGACCGATGCCGCCCGGGCGGGGATGGTGCGGCTGCGGCTGCTCGCGCGGCTGCAGAGCACGTTCGGCGGCTTGCCGACCCCGGCGCTCGCCGCCTGGCTGGTGAGCCAGGTCGATCCCAGCCTCGGCGGCTGGAAAGGCCGCGCCCGTCGCGAAGCGGTGGCAGCGCAGATCAAGGACCTGGTGGCGGCCGGTCTTCTCGATCCGATCCGCGCCTTGATCGACGACCATTCGGAACACCAGGCCGATGAGCAGGGCGCCGCGCTCGCCGCGCAGACCATCGCGCAGATCGATGCCGAGCTGGCCGCCATCGGGTCCGGCGGCGCGGCGCGGCGGCAGATCGCCGAACGGCTGGGCCGCGAAATCGCCGCCGGGATCGGCACGGCGGCGCTGGCCGGGGTCGTCGCCTGGACGATGCTGGGCTGACCGGTCATGGCGAAGGCAGCTTCCCTCCCCAAAACGGGCGCCCGCCGGGGTAGCGGGTCCTCCGGCGGCTGGTGGCAGGGCCTGCTCTGCGGGGCATTGCTGATGCTCGCCCCGCCGCTCGCGCTGCTGCTCGGCACGCTGCTGGCCCCGGCGCTGATCGCGCGCATGCTGGACCAGGGGGCGGGACGGCCGACGGCGCTGGCGGTGACGATGTGCAACCTGCCGGCCAGCGTGACACCGATGCTGACGCTGTGGCGGCAAGGGCACGACATGGCGACCGCGATGGCGATGGCGTCCGACATGTCGGTGGTCGGGCTGGCCTGGGCGGCCGCCGGCGCGGGCTGGCTGATGGCGGAGCTGGCGCCGGTCGCGATCTTCCTCGCGCTCGAGGCCGGCGCCCGCACCCGCGCGATTCTGCTCAGGACCGTGCGGGCGCGGCTGGAGCAGGAATGGGGTGCCGCGCCGGGCTCGGGAACTCCGGCGCAGGAGCGATAGGGCGCCCCCCCGGGCTCTGCGCGGCGGACCGGCTGTCGGGCTGCGCCCGCTGCACAGGCCCTCGGGCCGTGCCCGGTGGAGATCTCCTCGGGCTCCGCCCGGTGGACATCTCCTCAGGCTCCGCCCGGTGGACATCTCCTCGGGCTACGCCTGGTGGACATGCCTCGGGCGGCGCCCGAAAGAAGCCGCGCCCGCCTTGTCCGCGGCTTCAGGCAGGCGCCCCGCAAGCCTCTCGCCGATCGCTATCCCACGACCGGCAGATCACCCGAGGGCGCCTGCGCGCCCCCGGGGTCAAGTCCGCCCCCGGGTAAAGTCCCCGACCGGGGTCAGGGGGTCGCGGTCGCCCGTTCGGCCGCGGATTTCCGACGTTCGGCGACCTGCTGCTTCATTCCCTTCTGCAGCTTCTCGAAGGCGCGCACCTCGATCTGGCGCACCCGCTCGCGGGAGATGTTGTACTGCCGCGACAGGTCTTCGAGCGTCGTGGGGTTATCCTTCAGGCGCCGCTCGATCAGGATATGGCGCTCGCGTTCGTTCAGCCCCTTCAGCGCGCCGGCCAGCAGGGCGCGGCGGCCGGTCAGTTCCTCCTGGTCGGCGAGCGCGGTCTCCTGGCTTTCGCCCTCATCGACCAGCCAGTCCTGCCATTCGCCTTCGCTGTCCATCCGCACTGGCGCGTTCAGGCTGTGATCGGGCGCGGCCAGGCGGCGGTTCATGTTGACCACGTCCTGTTCCGGCACATCCAGCACGCGGGCGATCTTGGCCACCTGCTCGGGCTGGAGATCGCCGTCCTCGATCGCCTGCATCTGGCCCTTCAGCCGGCGCAGGTTGAAGAACAGCTTCTTCTGGGCGGCGGTCGTGCCCATCTTCACCAGCGACCAGCTGTGCAGGATGTATTCCTGGATCGCGGCGCGGATCCACCACATGGCGTAAGTGGCCAGGCGGAAACCGCGGTCCGGATCGAACCGTTTGACCGCCTGCATCATGCCCACATTGCCTTCGCTGATCAGTTCCCCGACCGGCAGGCCGTAGCCGCGATAGCCCATGGCGATCTTCGCGACCAGCCGCAGATGCGAGGTGACCAGCTTATGCGCGGATTCGGTATCCTGTTCGTCGCGCCAGCGCTTGGACAGCGCGAGCTCCTCCTCGGCGGAGAGCATCGGGAATTTGCGGATCTCCTGAAGATACCGCGACAGATTCCCTTCGGGGGCGACGTTGATGACGGCAGCAGCCACTCGAGGCTCCTTTCGTCTGGTCGGCGGCGCTGCACCCCTGCGAGGCGATGACAAGGGCCGCCGGACAGACCGGATTGCGATCCGGCTAGGGTGCGGGATGGGAACCCGGGCTTCGGACGCCGCCCCGAGACAGGCGACCGGCATCCGACCCCTTCCCCGGTGCAAGGCACCCGCTCGCACCGTAGGGAGATTGATACAGGACGATCGCTGTTCTGTCAATGAAACCCGACCTGTCAGGTCTGGATTGAACGCCCCGACTGGATCGAATGCCCCGTCTGGATCGAATGCCCCCGTCTGGATCTAATGCCCCGACTGGATTGAACGCCCCGCAGAGCAGGCCCGATCCAGGCGGACGCATCGGCTGCGCGAGCGCATGGCCAGGCCCGGGAGAGGCTCTGCCCTCTGGCGTTCCCGCCGGGGCAGGGAGCCTGATCGCCGGGGGGGAACCCGCCGGCCGGGTCCGGGCCGGGCCTCATGAGGGGCGCAGACCGTCCAGGAGGGCGATCAGCTCCGCCATGTCCGCCGGCATCGGCGTCCGGAACTCCAGCCGGGCGCCGGTCACCGGATGAGCGAAGCCGAGCACGGCGGCATGCAGCGCCTGGCGCGGAAAATCCAGCAGCCCGGCGCGCACCGGCGCGGCCAGCAGCCGCGCCGCCGCCGGCACCCGGCGCAGATACACCGGATCGCCCACCAGCGGATGCCCGCGCGCGCCCAGATGCACCCGGATCTGATGGGTCCGCCCGGTGGCCAGCCGGCATTCCAGCAGCGCCGCCCCCGCCCCCCAGGCGCGCAGCACCCGATAATGCGTCAGCGCCGCCTTGCCACCGCGACTGACCAGCGCCATGCGCTTGCGATCGCGCGGATCGCGGCCGATCGCCCCGGCGATCTCGCCCTCAGCCGGCGCCGGCAGCCCCCAGCACAGCGCCAGATAGGCACGGTCGAGATCGCGGGCGGCGAAGGTTGCAGACAGCGCAGCCAAGGCCTGCTCGGTCTTGGCCACCACCATCACCCCGGATGTGTCCTTGTCCAGCCGGTGCACGATGCCCGGTCGCCGCTCGCCACCGATGCCCGGCAGCGTCGCGCCGCAATGGGCGAGCAGGGCGTTGACCAGCGTGCCATCCGGGTTGCCGGGGGCCGGATGCACGACCAGCCCGGCCGGCTTGTCGAGCACGATCAGGTGATCATCCTCGAACAGGATGGCGAAGGGGATGTGCTGGGCCGCCGGCAGCGCCGGCAGCGGCGGCTTCTGGACCAGCCGGTAGCGCGCGCCGGCGCAGACCTTCTCGGCAGGGTCGCGGATGATTGCCCCATCGCGGCTGACCTCGCCCTCCAGGATCAGCGACTTGACGCGAGAGCGCGAGAGCGTGCCGATGGCCTCGGCGAGGAACCGGTCGAGCCGGAGGCCGGCAGCCTCGGCGCCGGCGATAAGGTCGGTGGTCTGCGGCGCCCCTGGC
>DAICZL010000317.1 GCA_027311165.1 bacterium | reverse complement strand
AGCCGAAGCCGCCGCGGCGGCGCGCGCCGGCTTCGGCTTGGCCGCGGCGGCGGCCGCGCGCTTCGGCCTGGCCCCGCCACGGCCCTTCGCCGGACCCTCCGCGGCCAGCGCATCGGCGGTCTTCGCCCCCGCCGCTTTGCGCGGCGCGGGCTTGCCGCCCTTGCGCGCGCCTTGCGGCCGCAGCGTCTTGCCCTTCTCGGCCAGCAGCGCCACCGCCTGGTCGAGGGTGAACTCCTCCATCGCCACCCCGCGCGGCAGGTTCGCCACCGTCTTGCCGTGCTGCACATAGGGTCCAAAGCGGCCCTTGCGCACCGACACCGCGTCCTTGTCCTTCGGATGCTCGCCCAGGTTCCGCACGCTGGCCATCTTGCGCGCCAGCAGATCGACCGCCCGGTTCAGCCCCACCGCCAGGATGTCGTCGTCGCGATCGAGCGAGCCGAAGATCGCCCCCATCCGCACATAGGGGCCGAAGCGCCCCAGCCCGGCCTCGATCGGCTCCCCGGTCTCGGGGTGCAGGCCGATCAGCCGGGGCAGCGACAGCAGGCCGATCGCCTGTTCCAGCGTGATGGTCTGCCCGTCCATCCCGCGCGGCAGCGAGGTGCGGCGCGGCTTCTCCTTCTTCGCCGCATCCGCCGCCGGCTCGCCCTGCTGCGCATACAGCCCGTAGGGGCCGCGGCGGATGGTGATCTCCTCGCCGGTGTCCGGATGCGTCCCCAGGCTGCGCATGCCCTCGGCCAGGGTCTCGCCAGCCTCCTCGCCGCCATCGATCGCGAGCTTCCGGGTGTACTGGCAGGCGGGATAGTTGGAGCAGCCGATGAAGCTGCCGAACCGTCCGAGCTTGAGCCCGAGCCGTCCGGTGCCGCAGGCGCTGCACTGGCGCGGATCGCTGCCATCCTCGCGGGCGGGGAAGAAATGCGGACCCAGATCCTCGTCGAGTGCTGAGATCACGTCGGAGATCTTGAGGTCGCGGGTCTGCTCGACCGCGCGCGAGAACGCTTCCCAGAACGCCCGCATCACCGCCCGCCAGTCGGCCCGCCCGCCCGAGATATCATCGAGCTGCTCCTCGAGCGCGGCGGTGAAGCCGGGATCGACATAGCGGTTGAAGAAGCTGACCAGGAAGGCGGTGACCAGCCGGCCGCGGTCCTCGGGGATGAAGCGGCGCTTGTCCAGCCGCACATAGTTGCGGTCCTGCAGCACCGACAGGATCGAGGCATAGGTGGAGGGCCGGCCGATGCCGAGTTCCTCCATCTTCTTGACCAGGCTCGCCTCGGAATAGCGCGGCGGCGGCTGGGTGAAATGCTGGCTCGCCGTCACCTCGCCGCGGGCGAGCGGATCGCGCTCGGCCATCGGCGGCAGCATCCTTCCGTCCTCGTCCTCCTCCGGCTCGTCGCGATCCTCGTGATACAGCTTCAGGAACCCGTCGAAGGCGACGATGGACCCGGTCGCGCGCAGTGTCGTGCCCGCCCCGTCGGTCACCTCCACACTCACCTGGTCCATCTCGGCGGACTGCATCTGCGAGGCGACCGCGCGCTTCCACACCAGCTCGTACAGCCGGCGCTGGTCGTGGTTCAGGTGGCGGGCCATCTGCTCGGGCGTGCGCGCGACATCGGTCGGGCGGATCGCCTCGTGCGCCTCCTGCGCGTTCTTGGCCTTGCTCGCATATTCGCGCGGCGCGGCCGGCAGGTAGGGCGCGCCATAGGCGTCCTTCACATGGTCGCGGATCGCCCCGATCGCCTCGCGCGCCATCTGCACGCCGTCGGTGCGCATATAGGTGATCAGCCCCACCGTCTCGCCGCCGAGATCGGTGCCTTCATAGAGCTGCTGGGCCAGGCGCATCGTCTGCTGCGCGCCGAAGCCGAGCTTGCGCGACGCCTCCTGCTGCAGGGTGGAGGTGGTGAAGGGCGCCGGCGGATGGCGCTTGACCCGCTTGCGCTCGACCGACCCGACATGGAACCGGCCCGCTTCCACCGCCGCCTTGGCGCGCAGCGCCAGCGCCTCGGTGTTCAGATCGAACTGGTCGAGCTTCCTGCCGTCGAGATGGGTCAGCCGGGCGGTGAACGGGGCGCCGGCGGGGGTGGTGAACAGCGCCTCCACGGTCCAGTATTCGCGGGCACGGAAGGCCTCGATCTCGGCTTCCCGCTCGCAGATCAGCCGCAGCGCCACCGATTGCACCCGCCCGGCGCTGCGGCTGCCCGGCAGCTTGCGCCACAGCACCGGCGAGAGGGTGAACCCCACCAGATAGTCGAGCGCCCGGCGGGCCAGATAGGCCTCGATCAGCGGCTGATCGAGCGCGCGGGGATGGGCGATCGCGTAGGTGACGGCGCTGCGGGTGATCTCGTTGAAGGTGATCCGCCGGACCTCGACGCCCTTCAGCGCCCGCTTCTCCTCCAGCATGGCGCGCACATGCCAGGAGATCGCCTCGCCCTCGCGGTCGGGGTCGGTCGCCAGATACAGGGTGCGGGCGCCCTTCAGCGCCTTGGCAATCGCCGAGACCTGCTTGTCGCCGCGGTCATCGGCGGCCCAGTCCATGGCGAAATCCTGGTCCGGCCGGACGCTGCCATCCTTGGGCGGCAGGTCGCGGACATGGCCGAAGCTGGCCAGCACGGTGTAGCCGCCGCCGAGATATTTGTTGATGGTCTTGGCTTTGGCGGGCGATTCTACGACAACGACGTCGGTCATGATGTCCTGTGGGGAGCCTATGGCCCCGTCCCTGAGATCAGCGCGAACCGGTTGCCCGGCAGAGCCTCCACGCGGCCGGCGAGCTCCAGCTCCAGCAGCACCGCCATCGCTGCGGCGGCAGAGAACTGGCAGCGGCGCACCAGATCGTCAACCGAAGTGGGCGAGGGACCCAGCAACTCCACCACCTGGCGACGTGCCGCGTCCAGGTCGGCTTCGGCCTCCGGCGGCGGCGCGGCCGGCTCCGCCAGACCCGAAGGCGGCGCGCCGCGGGCGAATAGCGGGTCGCGCGCCAGCCCCTCGCGCAGCGGGTGGTCGGGCAGGTTGTCGAGCACGTCGGCCAGCGTCTCGGTCAGCGTCGCGCCCTGGCGGATCAGGTCGTTGGAGCCCCGGCAGCGCGGGTCGAGCGGCGAGCCGGGCACCGCGAAGATCTCCCGCCCGGCCTCCTGCGCCAGCCGCGCGGTGATCAGGCTGCCCGAGCGCGGCGCCGCCTCGATCACCACCACGCCGAGCGACAGCCCCGCGATCACCCGGTTGCGGCGCGGGAAGTGCCGCGCCTGCGGTGCCGTGCCGAGCGGTGCCTCGCTCACCACCGCCCCGCCCTCGGCGACGCGGCGCTGCAAATCGGCGTGCTCGGGCGGGTAGGGCATGTCGAGCCCCCCGGCGATCGCCGCCACCGTGCGCCCGGCCGACAGCGCGCCCTGATGCGCCGCCGCGTCGATGCCGCGGGCGAGGCCCGAGACCACCACGAGCCCCGCGCCCGCCAGTTCGGCCGCCAGCGTCTCGGCCATGCGCTGGCCGTTGGCCGAGGCGTTGCGGCTGCCCACCAGCGCCACGCATCTGGCGTTCAGTGCGGCGACCGAGCCCAGCACCGCCAGCACCGCAGGCGCGTCCTCCAGCAACGCGAGCAGCGGGGGATAGTCCGCATCGTCGAGGAACAGCAGCCGCCCGCCCAGCCGGGCGAGCCCCTCGGCTTCGCGCGCCACCTCCGCCCCCGCCGGCACCGATGGCGCATCGCGCCTGCCGCCGGCCCGCGCGAGGCCCGGCAGTGCCGCGATCGCCGCCGCGGCCGAGCCGTAGCGGCGCAGCAGCCGGCGATAGGTGATCGGCCCCACCCCCTCGGCGCGGGCGAGGCGCAGCCGGTCCAGCGTGTCGGACGGGGTCATCCTCGCTCGCCGATGCGCGGCTCGGTGCCGGCGAGTAGGCGGCGGATATTGGGCTCGTGGCGGATGAACACCAGCAGCGCGACCGCCAGCGCCAGCAGCACCACGGCGCGGCCGGCGAAGCCAACGGCGAGCAGCGGCGCCGCCCCGAAGGCCGCCAGCGCCGCGGCGGAGGAGCGCCTTGTGAGCCGCGCCGCCACCAGCCAGACCACGGCGGCGCCGAGCCCCACCGGCCAGGCGGCGGCGGCGAGCACGCCGAGCCCGGTCGCCACGCCCTTGCCGCCGCGAAACACGAGCCAGACCGGGAACAGATGGCCGAGCACGGCGCCCAGCCCGGCCAGTTCCGCCGCCCCGCCCAGCCAGGCGGCCAGCAGCAC
>DAICZL010000245.1 GCA_027311165.1 bacterium | reverse complement strand
GAGACTGCCTGTGATACCGCTGATGATCCAGCGGGGGGGCGACGGGGGCCGGGCGTTTGGCCCGGCCGCCCTCAGCTCACCACCACCAGATGTTCCCGCCGCAGCTGCACGGTGAGCTCGTCGAGGGCGCGCCCGACACGGGTGAGCATCTCGTCCACTTCGGCCTCGGTGATGATCAGCGGCGGGCTGAACGCCAGCACATCACCCGGCAGGATGCGCCCGATCACGCCGTGCTGTTCGCCGAGCTTCACCAGCCGCGCGCCGATCTTGGCCTTGGGGTCGAAATTCTGGCCGGTATGCTTGTTGGCGACCAGCTCGATCGCTCCGATCAGCCCCATGCCGCGCGCCTCGCCCACCAGTTCATGGCCGGCGAAGCGGCGGCGCAGTTCCGCCTGCATGCGCGCGCCCACCTGGCGGACATGTTCGACGATGTCGAGCTCGTCGTAAATCTTCAGCGTCTCGATCGCGACCGCGGCCGGCACCGGGTGGCCGGAATAGGTATAGCCATGGCCGAACGTGCCGATCTCGTGGGATTGCTGCGCCAGGCCCTGGAACACGCGCTCGTTCACCATCACCGCGCTGATCGGCAGGAAGGAGGCCGAGAGCGCCTTGGCGCAGGTGAGGATATCGGGGGTCAGATCGAAGGTCTGGCTGCCCCAGTAGCTGCCGGTGCGGCCGAAGCCGCAGATCACCTCGTCGGCGACGAACAGCACGTCGTATTTGCGCAGCACCGCCTGGATCTTGGCGTAGTACGTGGCCGGGGGCACGATCACCCCGCCGGCGCCCAGGATCGGCTCCGCGAACATCGCCGCCACCGTGTCGGGGCCTTCCGCCAGGATCAGCTTTTCCAGTTCCTCGGCGCAGCGGGTCGCGAACCCCTCCTCGGTCTCGCCGGGCTCGGCGCCGTGATAGAAATGCGGGGTGATGGTGTGGACGAAGCCGGGCAGCGGCACGTCGAAGGCGCGGTGGTTGTTGGGCAGGCCGGTCACCGAGGAGGCGGCGATGGTGATGCCGTGATAGCCCTTGATCCGGCCGACGATCTTCTTCTTCTGCGGGCGGCCGAGCGCGTTGTTGAAATACCACACCATCTTGATCGCGGTGTCGTTCGCCTCCGACCCCGAATTGGCATAGAACACCTTGCTCATCGGCACCGGCGCGCGGGCCAGCAGCATCTCCGACAATTCGATCAGCGGCTCGTGCGACTTGGCGGTGAAGGCGTGGTAGAAGGGCAGCTTGCGCATCTGTGCCGCCGCCGCCGCCACCAGGCGCTCGTTGTCGAAGCCGAGCGAGGCGCACCACAGCCCGGCGACGCTCTCGATATATTCCTTCCCGGCCTCGTCCCAGACATGCACGCCCTTGCCGCGGCTGATCACCAGCGGCCCCGCTTCCTGGTGGGCGACCAGGTCGGTGTAGGGGTGCAGCACGCTCGCGATGTCGCGGGCGGCGGCGGAATTGGCGCGGGGCGGGTTCATGGCGGCCTCATGATGCTGCGTGAGCGGAGCTTAGGTCCGTCGGGACCCAAGGGAAACCCAAGTTTACCACATGACCGGACAAGCAGCGCCGGCAGGCCGGATTGATTTTGCGGCTGGTCCCCTGCCGGCGGAATGCGCATTGCCGCGCACAAGACCTGCGCAGGAACACAATGCAGCCATGCAAGAGGCTCGGGCACGATTGAAGCGGGTCGGGCAGGTCAAGCGATACTGTCGGTTGCATTCCATGCTTGCAGGATCCATGCAACCTGTAGTAGGTTACATAGTCGTGATCCAATACGAATGAGACGGGATCGCACTGCGTCGGGTCCCGCGGTCCGCAACAGGGACGCTGGCATGTACCGTGGTCGAACCGACATCGCATCTCCGATCGGCGTCTCTCCCGACCGGGACAGGCCGTGAACGTCGCCGAGGACGCGGCGGATCGTAAACGCCCGCGCCGACCAGGCGACCCGTCCGGCCACGCGGTCTGCCGGATTGCCGAAGATGGCACCGTGACCGGCTGGGCCGCGACCGCCGTGGTGATGACCGGCTTCGAGGAGGCCGACCGCCTGCACCGGCCCTTCGCGGAGTTGTTCGCCGAGGCCGATCGTGACGCCGGGCTGCCCGAACGCGCGCTGGAGACGGCGAGCCGGATGGGCAGTGCCGCCTGGGCGGGCTGGTGCCTGCGCAACCACGCCGCGGCGTTCCGTGCCAGCCTGGTGCTGACCGCGCGGCCGGCGCCGCTGGCCGCCACGGTGCCCGCCGCGGCAGGGTTCACGCTGGCGATCCGCGACCAGGGCCAGTCCGACTCAGCCGAGCCCGGGCTGCTCGAGACCGAGCGGCAGAGCCGTCTGCTGCTGCAGAGCCTGGTGGACCACGCCATCATCATGCTCAGCCCCGAAGGGCATGTGGTCAGCTGGAATCCCGGCGCCGAGCGGCTGCTGGGCTATCGGGCCAGCGAAATCCTGGGCCAGCCCGCCTCGTGCTTCTACACCGCCGAGGACCGCCAGGCGGGCCTCGCGGACGAGGCGCTGGAGACGGCGCGGACCCATGGCACCTACACGGCGGAAGGCTGGAGGGTGCGCAAGGACGGCTCGCGGTTCTGGGCGAACGTGGCGATGCACCCGATCCGCGACGATGCCGGCGGCCTGATCGGCTTCGCCAAGATCACCCGTGACGCGACCGCGCGGCACGAGCTCGACCGGGCCCGCCAGCAGCTGCAGGAATCGCAGCGGATGGAGATCGTGGGGCAGCTCACCGGCGGGATGGCGCATGATTTCAACAATCTGCTGACCGCGATCATCGGCTGCCTCGACCTGATCGACAAATACTCGACCGATGCCCGGATCGACCGGCTGATCGAGACCGGCACCGCCGCGGCGCTGCGCGGGCAGAAGCTGATCGGCCAGCTGCTGGCCTTCGCCCGCCGCCAGGTGCTCCACCCCGAGCGCACGCGGCTCAACGAACTGATCGAGGTCTCGGTCGGGCTGATGGGCCATGCCTGCGGGCCGATGACCTTCATCCGCCTCGACCTCGATCCCGAACTCGAACAGGTCGAGGTGGATCAGGCGCAGTTCCAGGCGACCCTGCTGAACCTGGTGCTGAACGCGCGCGATGCGATGCCGCGCGGCGGCGAGGTGTGGATCCGCACGTTCAACGCGGTGGTCGAACGCGCCCGCCCCGGCCAGCGCGAGGAGATCCCGCCCGGCCGCTATGTCGGCATCGAGGTCGGCGATACCGGCCGCGGCATGACCGCCGAGGTGCTGGAGCGCGCGATCGAGCCGTTCTTCACCACCAAGGAGGTCGGCCAGGGCCCCGGCCTCGGACTGAGCCAGGTGCATGGCTTCGTGCACCAGTCGGGCGGGCGGCTCGAGATCCTGAGCGAGCTCGATCTGGGCACCACGGTGCGGCTGCTGCTGCCACCCCTGGCCGCCGCGCCGGCGACCGAACCGACCGGGGCGAGCACGCGGGCGCGCACCGTGCTGGTGGTGGAGGACAATCCCGACGTGCTGCAGGTCGCGCTCGGGATGCTGGGCGCCGTCGGCTACCGGGTGTTCACCGCCGAGGACGCCAACCAGGCGCTCGGCCTGTTGCGGCGCAAGATCCCGATCGACCTGCTGTTCGCCGATATCGTCATGCCCAACGGCATGAACGGGATCGATCTCGCCCACGCCGCGCGGCGGCTGCGCCCGGGGCTCGCGGTGCTGCTCGCATCGGGCTATCCGCGCGATACGCTGGCGAGCCGGGGCGTCGCCGATGACATGCCGATGCTGGCCAAGCCGTACCGGCTCTCGACTCTGGTCAAGGCGGTCGAGGATCTGATCAGCCGGGTTCCCTATGACGGG
>DAICZL010000025.1 GCA_027311165.1 bacterium | reverse complement strand
CCCCACCACGGTCAGCCGCCGCCCCGCCAGCACCGAGCCATAGCGCTTGTGCCAGCGCTGCGCCTGCTGGTCGGCGGCGAGGTCGGGCATGTGGTTGGCCAGCATCAAAACCGCCATGATGGCGTATTCGCCGGCCTTTTCCCCATGCGTGCCGCGGTTGTTGAGCAGCGCGACGCCCGGCGCCAGCCAGCCGAACGGCGCCAGCCGGTCGAGCCCCGCCGAGGTCACGAAGATCATCTTCAGCCGGGGCGCGGCACAGGGGAACCGCGCGGCAACCTCGCCGGTGACGGTGATCAGAGCCTCGGCCTCGCCGATCGCTGCGGCGAAGGCGGCATCACTGCTGCCGATCGAGACCGTGTGGCCGGTGCCGATATCGGGCGCGCGGGCGACCGCCTCGCGCCAGGTCGTCTCGGTTATCTCGAACAGGGGATCGGCGGGGTCGTTCTGGATATGGATGCGCATGGACGCGAGCCTGCCACGGCGCGGTTCAGGCGGACAGATCGGTCAGCGCATGCAGCAGCACCGCCGCGGACTGGGCGACGTTCAGGCTCTGCATCCGCAATTCGCCCTGATGGCGGCCATGGATGCGCACCTGGCGGCGACAGGCGGCCAGCACCGGATCGGATACGCCACGCTCCTCATTGCCCAGCACCAGCGCCACCGGGCGGTCGCGCGGCAGGCTGGCGAGCGGCATCGCCTCGCGCGCCAGCGAGGCGGCTACGGTGCGATACTGCCGCTCGAGCGCTGCCAGCGCCGTGGGCAGATCGCGCGAGCGGTAGAGCTCCAGCAGTTCCAGCCCGCCCTTGGCGGTGCGATAGGCGGCATCGGAGGGCATGGCATGGCCCGGCCCCTCGCCGATCAGCAGCGCCCGAACCCCGAAGAAGGCCGCGCTGCGGGCGATCGCGCCCAGATTATGCGGGTTGCCGATCCCATCCAGCACCAGCAGCAGCGGATGGCGGGGCAGGGCACGCAGATCGAGGATCGGAACCTCGCGCGGCTTGGCCACGGCGACGATGCCGCCATGATGCTTTGTGCCGGCGACCTTGGCGAGATCCTCGTCCTCCAGCATCCGGTAGGGGCGATGGGTCTCGGCCAGCTTCGCGCAGAACGGCCCCGCCAGACGCTTCTGTGCGGCACTGTGAAACAGCCGCAGCACCTGGTCGGGGCGGGCGGCGAACAGGGCGGAAACCGCATTGGCGCCGCAGATCGTATCGGCCTTCATGAGGGCTCCCTTCCGCCGCGATGCCCGGCCTGTCAACCTGCCAGGATGCAGCCGCCCCCGATCCTGTTCCGCGACGAACGCTTCGTGGTGCTGGATAAGCCGGCCGGCCTGCCGGTACACGCCGGCCCGCGCGGAGGGCCGAGCATCGAGGACTGCTTTCCCCACCTGACCCGCCGCAAGGACGGTCCGTGGCTCGCACACCGGCTGGATGCCGATACCGCCGGCCGCCTGGTGGTGGCACTGCGACGCGCGGCACTGCACGCGGCCCAGGCGGAGTTCGCCGCCGGACGGGCACGCAAGACCTATTGGGCCGTGGTGCGCGGCGAGCCTGCGGCCGAGGCCGGCACGGTGGATGCCAAGCTGTTACGGCGGACGGACCGCTCCGGCTGGCGCATGGCCGTGGACCCGGACGGGCAGACGGCGGTGACGGACTGGCGCGTGCTGGGACGCGTGGAGGGGATCGCCTGGCTGGAACTGTCGCCGCGCACAGGACGCACACACCAGGTGCGCGTGCATTGCGCGCATCTGGGCTGCCCAGTGCTGGGGGACCCCGTGTATGGCGGCGGCGAAGGGCGGCTGCACCTGCTGGCGCGGGCGATCCGGCTGGAATTGGAACCGCCGGTGTTCGCGACGGCCGAGCCGCCTTTGTTCATGGCGGGAGCGTTTCGGGCATGCGGCTGGGAAGAAAGGCCAGGGCTCCGCCCTGGACCCGCCAAGGGCGAGCCCTTGGAACCCATCCGTTGAGAGAGGGGGGAGATACGGCTGAGGATGGCGGGTTGTTGCCATGCGCGGGGGATGAAACTGCGTTGCTGTTCCTGCTTCGCTGTCTTTATGGCGTGAGGGCTCGGCCGCTCATGAAAACAACGCAGCAATTCAGAATCACTTTGCTACACGCCATGGCCCAGACCGTGGACAGCAATGTATGCCTCGGATAGCAAAATCGTTCGCGCCGGATTGTGAGCGATACCCAATAAACAGAGCGATTATAATCAAAATACTGAAAGTATACTTTTTACCTGAAAATGTAAAAAAGATAAAAAAGACAACAATAAAACAAAAGC
>DAICZL010000291.1 GCA_027311165.1 bacterium | reverse complement strand
CGGCGATCTCGCGCATGCCCTCGGCGAACAGCCCTGCATCGCCGCGCATGCGGTTGACGATGAAGCCGCCCACCAGAGCGGCATCGCCCGGATCCAGCACCGCATGGGTGCCTACCAGGCTGGCGATCACCCCGCCGCGGTCGATATCGCCGATCAGCACCACCGGCACGCCGGCGGCGCGGGCGAAACCCATATTGGCGATGTCCCCGCGACGCAGATTGGTCTCGGCGGCACTGCCCGCCCCCTCCACCAGCACGATGTCGGCGCCCGAAGCCAGGCGCGCGAAACTGTCCAGCACGGATCCCAGCAGGGCGGGCTTCATCGCCTGGTAGGCGCCGGCGCGGGCGCTGCCCACCACCCTGCCCTGCACCACCACCTGCGCCCCGGTCTCGCTTTCCGGCTTCAGCAGCACCGGGTTCATGTGCACGCTGGGCGCGATGCCGCAGGCGCGCGCCTGCAGCGCCTGGGCGCGGCCGATCTCCCCGCCCTCGGCGGTGACGGCGGCGTTGTTGGACATGTTCTGCGGCTTGAACGGCCGCACCGACATCCCCCGCAGCGTCAGCGCCCTGGCCAGCCCGGCGACCAGCACCGACTTGCCGACCCCCGAGCCGGTGCCCTGGAACATCAGCGCCCGGGTCATGCCCGCCCGCCGGCATCCGGTGTGACGATGGCCGGCGTTTCGGGTCGGCTTTCGCGGAGCAGGTCGAGCGCCCTGCCCTCGCCCCGCCAGGGACCCGCATTTCCCGGGGGATCCCTCCCGGCGAAAGGCGCGTCGGATGGCGATCGACGCCGGTGATCACCTGCATTCCCCAGGGGATCGCCCCCGGCGAAAGGGGTCCGGGGCCGAGGCCCCGGCGGGTGCAGGGCACCCGGGTCGAGGGCACAAGGGTCCTGGGCAAGCGGGTCCGGGGCAAGCGGGTCCAAGGCAAAGCCCTGGCCTTGCCGTCCGATGGGTCGCTGTCCGGGCGGAGCCATCAGAACTCGATGCCCGGCTGCGCCTTCACCCCGGCTGCGAAATGGTGCTTCACCATGGTCATCTCGGTCACCAGATCCGCGGCCTCGATCAGCGCGGGCTTCGCGTTGCGCCCGGTCACCACCACGTGCAGCCCCGCCGGCCGTCCCAGCAGCGCCGCCACCACCGCATCGAGCGGCAGATAGTCGTAGCGCAGCGCGATGTTGAGCTCGTCGAGCACCAGCAGCCCAAGCCCGGGCTCGGCCATCAGCGCGGTGGCCTGCGCCCAGGCCCGCGCGGCGGCGGCGATGTCGCGGTCGCGGTCCTGGGTCTCCCAGGTGAAGCCCTCGCCCATGCTGTGCCAGGCGACCAGGTCGCCGAACCGCGCCAGCGCGGCACGCTCCCCGGTGGACCAGGCGCCCTTGACGAACTGCACGATACCCACCCGCCGGCTTTGCCCCAGCATGCGCAGCGCCAGGCCGAAAGCCGCGGTGGATTTGCCCTTCCCGGCGCCGGTATGGACCATCAGCAGCCCCTTCTCGATGGTCTTGCCGGCCACCTCCTCGTCCTGCACCGCCTTGCGGCGGATCATCTTCTGGCGGTGACGCGCGGCCTCGTCCGAAACAATCGCTGCGGGATCGGTCATTTCACCCTCATCGGCAGTCCGGCCACCAGAAACAGCACGGTATCGGCCCGCGCCGCCAGATGCTGGTTCAGCCGGCCGGCAGCGTCGCGGAAAGCGCGCGCCAGCGCGTTGTCCGGCACGATGCCCAGCCCTACCTCGTTCGCCACCAGCACGCTCGGGGCATCGCGGAGATCGAGCGCCGAATCGAGCGCCCCCTGCGCCGCCGCCAGGTCCTGCCCGCCCAGAATCAGATTAGTCAGCCACAAGGTCAGGCAATCCACCAGCACCGGCTGGCCGGCAGCCGCGCGCAACGCACCGGCGAGGTCGAGCGGCGCCTCCACGGTGATCCAGCCGGCCGCCCGGCGCGCCCGGTGCAGGGCAATGCGGTCGGCCATCTCGGCGTCGAGGGCCTGCGCGGTGGCGACATAGCGCCACGGACCGGGCAGCGATGTCACCAAAGCCTCGGCATGGCGGCTCTTGCCGGAACGGGCGCCGCCCAGCACGAGCGTCAGAGTCTTGGATGCTGCGATCATGCCTCCGGGCCGAACAACCGTGAGGAAAGGCCAGGGCTCTGCCCTGGACCCGCCAGGGACCTGAGGTCCCTGGACCCACATCCGTTGAGACAGAGCGCCCCAGGGCTTGGATTTGACGCGCTAACGGACTGCATCAGACCAGATCCTGATATGTATCAGTAAATTATCAAATTGACCTAGTAATATCAACCGGTTGATACTCGATACTGTCAACGAAACCTCCGATGTCTATTCTGTATCGCCCCGAGTTCACCGACTCGACCAAGGCCCGCGAATGGCTTGAGGCGGAGCTGTGGCCCGCCGGCCCAGTCTGCCCACACTGCGGCGTCATTGGCCAAGCCACGCTGATGCGTGGCAAAACGACGCGCTACGGCCTTTGCCAATGCAACGCTTGCCGCGAGCCGTTCACCGTCACGGTTGGCACGCTTTACGAGCGTTCCAAGGTGCCGCTGAACCAATGGCTGGCCGCGACGCACCTTATGATGGCGTCCACGAAAGGCATGAGCGCGCTTGAGATCGGGCATCAGCTCAGCCTGTCTCCGAAAACGGCTGGGTTCCTTTGCCACCGCATCCGCGAGAGCCTTCGCGACACGAAGCCAACCGAACCCCTCGGCGGACAGAATAAGGTCGTTGAAGCGGACGAAACATACGTCGGTGACAAGGAAGGGAATCGGCACAAGTATCAGCGCACTCCCGGTATGCAAGGCGGTAAAGGCAAGGAAGGTGTGGTCGCACTGGTAGAGCGCGAAGGCCGCGTCCGCTCGCAGCACGTCCCGGCAGTCACAGCCAGAACGCTCGGCCCGGTGCTGCAAGCCCAGATCGACAGCTGATTCTACCTGATGACCGATGAAAGCACGGTCTATCTGCCGAGCGCCCTGGCTGGCAGGACCGGCGCCAGGATCCTCCACCCGGCATCCGTCCGGTCACGTCCATGGTGTAGCCCGGCGCGGCTAGGCTGCCGCGGGGTGTCGGGGACCACAACGCGGTCTCGTCGAGAGTGTTGCAACCCCGACGACTCACGATCGACCGCGGCTGCCCAGCCCCCCTGCATTCATACTCAAGGTCCGAAATCAGTACGCTCATTGCCATTGGCATGACGATAATACGGGACGGCTTTGCTTCATCAATATGGAGGAGATTGCTGAAGAAAACGCGTCCGTTTCTGAACTGGTCGGTCTCACATTTCGTTACCTCGAGCCCCCCTGCTTACGCTCACAGGAATCCTGTTTTCTACATTTTGCTCATCGCCTAATGTTTCTGAATTTCGAGTGCCAACGGCTATCCGGAAAAATGTCCAGCCACACTCTTCTAGCCCGAGAAAAGGCACAACGACCGCATCTCTACATTCCGGAATAGGGACGTGGCAGCCGAGCGAGCGAGCCATGAAGAGTCCGACATTCTCAAAAACCCATTCGTGGCCAGACGCATCGTCTATCGCGACGCATCGCCAGCGCCGGCCTGTCCCCGTTCATTACCAGACCTAGCGCGTGCTACGTCAAAGTGGTGATTCCCATCTTACAGGCATTTATTTCCTTCCTCCTGCAAATCGGCGCACCAGAATTCCACCATGATTCATCAGAAATCATTCTGATCAATTTCTGGATGCTGGCCTGTGATGGTTTTTAAGCTACCCTGTCTGAGGATATTATGGATTTTTTCATCAATGAGCCATTGTGTTCATCCAGTGAAACTCCAAAATCCCATCTCATTCGCCATAATATTACGTTTTACGGCTGAACCAGCTATATGACACGCACACCCCAGCATCCCCGGAACCAGCCGCGCTCCTCGGCGGGATCTGCCCCGCCTACACAATCGCCCTGGCAGCAAAGCGATCAGGGGCTGCCGGCGCCAGCATTTTCAGACCGGGCGACGTGCGCCCCGGCCGTGCTTTGACGCTCGCACCGAAACGGGAATACGCTGTCATTCGGATGGTCCCTCCGCGAGGAGGGTGAATAGGGAATGCGGTGCGGGGGTAACCCCAATTCCGCAACTGCTCCCGCAACTGTAGGCGGAGAGCGGCGCGTCGAGAGGCCACTGGGACAGTCCCGGGAAGGCAGACGGGCCGTGCTGGATCCGCAAGTCAGGAGACCTGCCATCCCAGGACTTGCCGTGACACCGGGCGGGATGCCCCGGAGTCGGCGCATGCGACCGACCCTGCCGGGGCACTGCCCCGGGCCGGAAACACGCATGCATGCTCCCGCATCCCGAAGCCGCCGGCGCCGCGTCGTGGCGCTGCCCGAAGTCCGGCCCGGATGCCGCGAAGCTCCGGTCGCCGCCAGGCCAGAGGAGTGCCCGCATGGACGCGCCGACCCAGCCGCTGCTGCATGTCTGCATCACCTGCCGCGGCGGGCGCAGCCTCGCGCCGGACGAAGCCCCGCTGGGACAGGTGCTGTACGAGACCCTCGCCGCCCGGCTCGCCGCCGCGCCGGCACCGGTCACGCTCAGCCCGGTCGCATGCCTCGCCAATTGCGAGCGCGGCTGCTCGGCGGCGATCGCCATGTCGGGGAAATGGACCAATCTGCTGGGCTTCCTCGAACCGGCGCTGGCCGGGGACCTGCTGATCTACGCCACCGCCTACGCCGCCTCGGCCCGCGGCACGGTGATGCCCTCCCGCCGCCCGGCCAGCCTGTCGCGCCTGGTGGTCGGCCGCGTCCCCGCGCCCGACGCCGCGCCGGCGCGGCAGGAAACGCCCGACTCCGCGCCGGCGCGACAGGAAAGCCCCGGCGCGGCGGCGGTGAGCCCCGACACGGCGGCGGTGACGCCAGCCCGGGCGGAGGCGGCGTGATGGAACGCATCCCCTGCACCATCATCACCGGCTTCCTCGGCGCCGGCAAAACCACCCTGCTGCGCCACATCCTGGCCCATGCCGGCGGACGGCGCATCGCGGTCATCGTCAACGAGTTCGGCGCCCTCGGCATCGACGGCGAGACCCTGCGCGCCTGCGGCATTCCCGGCTGCGCCGACGAGGATATCGTCGAGCTCGCCAATGGCTGCCTGTGCTGCACCGTCGCCGAGGATTTCCTGCCGACGATGCACGCCCTGCTCGACCGGCCCAACCGGCCCGAGCATCTGCTGATCGAGACCTCGGGCCTCGCTCTGCCCAAGCCGCTGCTGAAGGCGTTCGGCTGGCCGACCATCCGCCCCTTCGTCACCGTCGATGGCGTGATCGCGGTGCTGGACGGCCCCGCCATCGCCACCGGCCGCTTCGCCGACGATCCCGAAGCCATCGCCCGCGCCCGCGCGGCCGACCCCTCGCTCGATCACGACAACCCGCTGGCGGAGCTCTACCAGGACCAGCTCGCCGCGGCCGATCTGGTGGTGCTGAACAAGACCGACCTGCTGGACGACGCGGCACTGGCGCGGGTGCGCGAAGCGATCGCCGCCACCGCGCCCCGCCCGGTGAAGCTGCTGGCGGCGCGCGAGGGCCGGATCGACCCGGCGGTGCTGCTGGGCCTGGCCGCCGCGGCCGAGGACGATCTGGCCGCCCGCCCCTCGCACCACGATGCCGAGGACGGCGCCCACGAACACGACGATTTCGAGAGTTTCGTGCTCGACCTCGCGGAGATCGCCGCGCCGGAGGGGCTGATCGGCAGGCTGCGCGCAGCCAGCGAGGCGCACGACATCCTGCGCATCAAGGGCTTCGCGGCCGTGCGCGGCAAGGCGCTGAGACTCGCGGTGCAGGGCGTGGGCGCACGGTTCCGCGCCGAATATGACCGTCCCTGGCCGGAGCCTTGCGGGCGAAAGGGACAGCTGGTGGTGATCGGCCGGGCCGGGCTGGACCGCGCCGCGATCGCCGCGATGATCGCCCAGCCGATCGATGCACTTTCATGAATATTTGCTTGGCGGCGCAGAAGGCAGGGAAGACCGGGCTCCGCCCGGACCCGCCAGGGGCCGAGCCCCTGGACCTCTGGATGAAAGATATCCTCTCATTTGCGGGTCCAGGGACCTCAGGTCGCTTCGCTGGCGGATCACGATGGGCGATGGCGGCAGAACGCTCGCCATCTTTCTGATGTTGTTTCGTACGAGACTTTATATCGATTGATCAAATGTCGAACTTGATGTCAGATAACAGGTCCTGAGCGGTGCATCTGCTGGTCCGCGAGACGATCCGGCTGGACGAGGACGCGGCGGCGGTCGATCTCGGCC
>DAICZL010000285.1 GCA_027311165.1 bacterium | reverse complement strand
CCAAGGGTCAGCCCGACATTGGTGGCGAAGGTCAGGGTGCCGTTGCTGTAGAGCATGGCGCCGTCACTCACCGTGATCGGCCCGCTCGAATCCAGTGAATTGGTCACCGGCGCGAAGACCAGCCTGCCGTTGGAGGCCGCGACCAGGGTGTAGCCGTTGGAGTTCAGGAAGTAGCCGGAGCTGGAATCGAAGCTCGGCGTGCCGCTGGCGAGGGTATCGATCCCCCCGCCCGGGGCGATCTCGATCGTGCCGGCCGGCAGGGCCTGGCGCCCGGGGCTGCCGCCGCTTTTGTTGGCCAGCAGTAACACCGACGGCGCCGCCAGGATCGCGCCGGTGTCCACCACCACCACCCCGCTATCGCCGATGAACTGGTCGGTCGGCACGCCGCCGAGATCGATCAGTGCGGTATGGCCGCCGATGATCAGCTGATCGGCGCCGATCGCATTGAGGGACGCGGCCGAGAGCCCGAGATAGCCATGCGCGGCGGTGCCCCCCGGCGCGGTGATCTCGAACCGCGCGCCGCCCGAGGTGATGGTGTCGATGCTCGCCGTGCCGCCATAGCCGCCGGGAGCGGGCTGGAACAGCGCGCTGCCCTGGAAGTTCAGCGCCGGCGCCTCGCCGGGGGCGGCGGGATAATTCAGGGTCAGGGTCTTGCCGTCGATCGGCAGCAGCGGCCGCGGCTGGCTGTTCAGCGACGCGTTGGCCAGCTGGAACTGGCTGTAGGTTTCCTCGTCATATTGCGAATAGCTGCGCACCGTGCTGCCCGGGGTGATCGTCAGCGTCACGGGCAGAGTGCTGCGCGCGGCGGTGTTGGCGGTGCCCTGATAGCCCCAGACCAGGAACGAGCCGTTGCCGATCGGCGTCGCGCCCGGGGTGACCAGGCCGGTGGACGGATCGACCTCCACCCGGTAGGCGCCGGGAAGCAGCGCGTAATACGACGGCAGCAGCGTATAGGTGCCGGCGGCGAGCCCCGCGGTGGGCGTGGTGATGCTGATCTGCTGGCCGGGCTGCGGCACCGAGCCGGGATAGGGGGACGTGCTCGACTGGTCATAGCTCGTGATCGGCGCGTAGCCGCCGGAAAATCCGGGCACGATCGCATAGACCGGGTTGCTGGCCAGGGTGGCGTTGTTGGTGGTGCCGCTCACCGGGTCGAAACTGCGCAGCGGGGTGAACAGCGTATCGAACGTGCCGCCGCGGCCGCTGATGAAGCCTGCGCCCGAGAGCGTGCCGCCGCCGCTGAGATCGAGGGTGGCCCCGGCGGCGACGCTGATCGACTGGCCCTGCAGGGTGATGCCGGGGGTGAACAGGAACGCCGCGCTGCCGTTATAGGTGTAGCTGACGTTATCGGTGGTGCCGCCATAGGGAATGATCTGTCCCGCGGCGCTGACCGAGGTGATGCTGCCCGCCAGCAGATCGACGGCGTAGGAGAAAATGGTGCTCGCGCCCAGCCCGGCGGGCGTGTCGGTGAGCGCGCCCAGCTTGATCGTGCCTTCGGGCGCACGGACGATGCCGCCCTGGATCACCGTGCCGGCGAACAGGCCGAGACTGCCGCCGACCGAGAGCGGCGGGGCGGGATCGGCGCCGGCGATGCCCTGGATGGTGATCTGCCCCTTGGCCGTGTAGGGGTTGCGCCCGGCCGGCGCGTCGGAATTGTAGCCGGCGTAGACATTCGCCGTCGCGCCGGTCACCGGATAGAGCTGGGCGGCGGTGAAGCTGAGATTGCCCGCGTTCACGACGGTGGTCTGCCCGGTCTGGCTGACCACCTGGCCGACCGGGCTGTAGGTGGAGGCGACGTCGAAGCGGATATCGCCACTGCTGGTGAAGGTCACGTTGGCGAAGCCCGGCTCCACCACCGGGCGGGAATGCCCGGGCCTGGCGAGGCTGATCCTGGAGGCGACGCCGAAGCGGATGTCGTTCTGGATGTCGATCAGATCGGCCGAGATGTTCAGCGTGGCGCTGCTCGCCTTGTTGAACTGGTGCCAGTTCTTGCCGATCGTCACCGACAGGTCGGGCACCGAGAAGTCCGTGTTGATGTTGGTGAAGCCCGAGAGCTTCACATAAGGGGCGGACAGGCTGACCTGGCCGGTGGTGGAGGTATCGGCGATGACGCCGAGGCCGAGGCTGAGGCTCGCCGGCAGATCGAGCGTCACATCGCCCTGAAACAGCAGCAGATCGCGCGCCGAGAGAGCGAGGTTCGCGAAGCCGCCCGCCGCCACCTGCTGGGCGCTGATGGCGGCCTCGCCGATCAGCGCCGTGGGCGTCGCCTGGCCGGGCGCGAGCCCGCTCGTCGGCAGGACCGGCGTGCTGTCCTGGCTGATCAGGATGGTGCGCGGGACGCGCAGGTAGTCGGGCGGCGCCTTCACATTGGGCCGGTCCGAATACAGCGGATTCTCGATCAGGATCGACAGCGTGCCGCCGAGCGCGCTCGGCCCCCCGGCTTCGGCCTGCAGCGTGCCGTCGAGATAGATGCCGTCATAGGAGCTGACCGAGATCGACCCGCCGGCACTGTCCACCCGCACCGTATTGCGCTGGGTGCCGCCCTGCAGCGAATTGAGCCCGCCCGGCAGCCCGGCCAGCAGATCGATCGTGGCGCTGCTGCCGGAAGCGTCGATCACCGCGCCGGGGCGCTCGATGATCAGCGCGTCGGTCGCATTCAGCACCGAGGTGCTCTGCACGCCGCCGTCGCTGCCGATCACGATCGACCCGCCGGCGGGCACCACCCCGTAGGGCCGGCCCAGCCGGTCGAGCGCGGTGACCGCCTGGCCGGAGACATCGAGCCGGCTGGTCGCGCCGAGCCAGATCGACAGGCCCGGCACGAAGCGCGGGCTGGCGACATTGTTGATGTTCTCGACCCGGGTGTTGACGATGGCGATGCTGCCGCCGGGCGCGGTGATCGTGCCGTCCACGGTGATCTGCCCATAGGCTTCGAGCCGCACCGACTGGCCGGGATCGACGCTGAGCGCGGCCCCGGCGCCGATATCGATCGCCCCGCCCGCGCCGTCCGGGGCGCCCGGGGTGGTGTTGGAGAGCAGCACCAGGCTCGCCCCCTGGCGCTGCGTCAGCCGGGCGTGCAGCGGATCCTCGAGATAGAGGCTGGGCAGGTAGAGTTCGAGCGCGCTGGCCGGATCATTGCCGGTGGGCACGTTCGGGCTCTGCGCGGTGAAGGCATAGACCGGCACCAGCGGCTGCACGGTGGTGGCGGGGGCGACGCTCAGCCCGGTATAGCCATTGATGACGTAATGATCGAAGCCCTGGGTGAAGAAGTCCGGGGCCAGCAGGACGGTCTGCGGGGTGATCGTGGCGCCGGCCGGCGGGCTCGCGCCATCGGCGATCAGCACCGTGGGCGCGGTCAGGCTGAGCGTGCCGCCGCCGTTCACGCCATAGCCGCGCAGCGTCGCCTCGAGGCTGATCGGGCTGTGGGCCGGTCCGTTGGCTCCGCCCGCGCTGGTATGCGTGTAGCTCGGGTCATCCCCGGTCAGGCTGACCGACCCGCCGCTGCCGCCCAGCGTCGCGTGGTTGGGCAGGATCGCCCCGCCGGAGGAGACATCGATCACGCTGCCGGCGGCGAGCGCCAGCGCCTGGGAACTGTCGAGGCGGACGCTGCCGCCATTGACGAAGGCCTCGCCCGCCAGCCCGACCGGGCTGGTGACCGCGTTGGTCCAGACCCCCCGCGCATCGAGCGTCGTATTCGCCGCCACGCTGACCGAGGCCTTGCCGGCCGGGGTGGTCAGCACCTGCGGGAGGTTGGTGCCGCTGACCTGCGAGGGGATCAGGATGTTGCCGATGCTCACCGTGCCGGCGCGGGCGCTGATCCCGGCGGTGATGGTATCGACCGGCGCGATCAGGGTGATGCTGCCCCCGGTCGCGACCGAGAGCGGGGCGGCGACGCTGAGCGGGGCGGTGGTGGCGATGCTGATCCCGCCGAGCCCGGCCGCATCGAGGGCGGCGGCATCGAGCAGCACCGTATTCACCCGGTCGGCGGGCAGCTTGCTGGTGATCTCGAGCGAGGCGGCGACCGGGCTCACCGGGTCGGTGATCGCCACGGTGCTGTGATAGGCGCCGATCAGGCCGATCGCGTTGTACTGGGCGATCGCCAGGCTGCCGGGCAGCGGCACCACGGTCTGGGCCTGGGCGAAGGGATCGCTGACCCCGCTCGGCCGCGCCGCGGTCTGCAGCGCACCGGCGGTGACGCCGGCCAGGATCTGGCCCTCCAGGATCGCGGTCGGGGTGTCGAGCGTCACGCTGCCGCCGTCGCGGCCGACCGTGTAGCCGGGCTGATAGCGGGCGGTGGGCGCGGCGACCGCCGAGCCGAAGGTCTGGCTGACGCCCCAGTGCGGATGATCGACGGTGACGCCGCTGAACACCCCGACATAGCGGATCGCCGCCGGGGCCATGTCGATGTTGTAGAGCCGTCCGTCGGCGCCGATCAGCCAGCTGGTCTGGATCGTGCCGCCCTGGTAGCGGATGGTGCCGCCGGAGACGTTGAGCACCGAGCCCGGCTGGGTGACAACTGCGCCGGCCGAGATCGCGATCGACCCGCCCGGGGCGGTCCATTCCTGGATGCTGTGGCCGATCTGGTTGACGAAGCCGCTGACCTCGAGCAGCCCGCCCGGGGTGTAGAGATAGGGGTTCTGCGGATCGGCGGGGTTGGCGACCGGGGTCAGGAACCGCGCGTCGACCGTGACATTGCTGCTCGACAGGGCGCCGGTGTCGCGGTTGAGCGGGGCATCGCGCAGCTGATAGGGCTGCACGTTGACCGCGATGTTGTTCAGGCTCATCGGCAGCACCGAGCTCTGCGAGCCCGAGGCATCCAGGATGGCGCCGCTGTTGGCATGCACCCGCGCCCCGGCGCTGACCGCGATCTGCCCGCCCGGGGCGAGCGCCAGGGACCCGCCGGCGAAGGCGACGCTGCCGCCCGAGGTGATCTCGATCCGCGACTGATCCTGCCGGTCGGGCAGGTTCAGGGCGACGTCGTTGAGCACCTGGGTCGCCGACAGAGCGACGCGGCTGGCGTTGGCGGCGGCGGACTGGGCGATCAGCTGCTGGCGCTGGGAGTCGAGCGCGGTCTCGCCATCGGTGCTGGGCAGCACCGTGGTCAGGCTGCCCGGGGCCAGGGTGACGCTGGCATGGGCATCGTTGAGCGGGGTCAGCAGATGGATGGTGCCGCGGATATTGACCGTGGTGCTGGACACTGCGACGCCGGCCTGGGTGACGGTCTCGCCCACCAGGGTGATGTCGCCGACCGGCGCCTCGATCAGCCCGGTATTGGTGACGGCGCCGCCGTGACCGACCGCGATCTCGCTGCCGCGGGTGGTCGAGGTGGCGTTGCCGGTGGTGCTGAACCCCTGGCGGAGGAAGAACTCGCTCCCCGCCGCGAGCCCGGTCTGGCCCTGCGGCGTGCTGATCGCGCCCTGGTTCTGCACCTGCCCGCCGAGCAGCAGCACATAGCCGCCCCCGGAGGTGACCGCGCCGGGCGCGAGGGTGCTGATCGTGGCCCCCGGGGCGACCAGGATGGAGCTGTCCGGCGCCGCGCCGGTCAGGCTGGGCAGGAAGCCCGATTTGCCGGAGGCGACGCTGTACAGGCCATTGGCCAGGAACTGGGCGTTGGCGGCGGCCGTGGTCGCGCCGAAATCGGCGGTGGAGGCGAGCAGCGCCCCGACATTCACCTGCGCGCCGGCACCGAAGATGATGCCGTTGGCATTGATCACGAAGACCTTGCCCGGCGCCTTGACCGACCCGAGGATCTGGCTCGGACGGCCCGCGGGATCGATCACCCGGTTGAGCGCGACCCAGGAGCCGGCGGCCGAGCCGCCCTGGCTCTGGTCGAACTGCAGCGTGGTGGCGCTGCCGACATTGAAACTCTGCCAGGTCAGCATCGCCTGCGGCTGGGTCTGGGTCACCGTCACCGCGGCCGCCCCGCCGCCCGTGGTCTGGCTTGGCAGGGCCGCGCCGGTCCATTGCGATGAGCCCGCGGTGGCGCCCGGCGCCACCTGCAGCCCGCCCGGGGTCAGGCCATTGGGCACCGATCCGCCGGCCCCGCGGGCGGCAAGCGCCGCGGCGGTCAGAGCGGCGGCGGATTGCGCGGCGGCGGCCTGGGACACCTGGGCGGCGGCGCGGGCGAGATTGGCGGTCGCCTGCACCGCCTGCTGCAGCGATTGCGCCGACAGCCCGCCGGTCGGGTTGGCGAGGGCCGCGCCGGCCTGGTTGGCGCTGATCCGCGCCGCCATCCAGGCCGGGCTGAACACCGGCGGCTGGGCCGCGCGCGCGGTGCCGGGAACGCCGGCGGCGACCAGGGCGAGCGCGCTCACCCCGCTCAGCAGGCGCAGGCGCAGGACGGCGCTGGCGCGCAGCGAGGGAAGGGCGGCCCGGACAGGGCTGGAAACATGACGCATCGTTAAGAAACCCCGGTCGTCACGGCATGGAGGGCGGCCTCTTTAACCAATCCGGAGAGGCCGTGGCGCATCAGATGGCCGCTGTCATCGAAACATCACCGCTCGGTCATCTTCGCGCGGGACGGCCGGGCGAGGGAGGCGATCCCCGGGCCGCGGCCGCGGCCTGCGGGCGATGCCGCGCGCGCTTGCGCCTGCGCCCTGGCGGGGGCGCCGGGGTTTCAGGAGCAGGAGCCCCTGGCCGGGCCTTGCCCGGGCGGGCGCGATCGGCGTTGACAATCTCCATCCCGGCCCGTGACACTCCGCCATCAAGCCGATCCGGCCCGAAGCCGATGCGGGCCTGAAGCCGATGCGGGCCCGAAGCCGAACCGGGCCTGAAGCCGATGCGGCCCGACGCCGATCGGGTCAGGAGCCGACCCGGCCCGAAGCCGATCGGGTCTGAAGCCGATGCGGGCCCGAAGCCGAACCGGGCCTGAAGCCGATCGGGTCTGGAGCCGATCGGGCCCGACGACGGTCCGGCCCGACGAGGATCCGGCCCGACGAGGATCCGGCCCCGAAGCCGAACCGGGCCCGAAGCCGATCCGGGCCCGAAGCCGATCCGGCCCGAAGCCGATCCGGCTCTGCCGGCCAACCACCAGACCGGGACGATCCTGCATGGATGAGCCGCCGATGCTTCCCCGCCCCGCCCCGCTCGTGAGCCTGTCGCGGCGGGGGTTCATCGGCGGTGCCGGCGCGCTCGGCG
>DAICZL010000283.1 GCA_027311165.1 bacterium | reverse complement strand
GCGCAGCACCGCCCCCGTCGCCTTGCCGACCGCCGCCACCACAAGGGCGCTCGCCCCCTCGATCTCGGCCTCGGTCAGCGTCGCCTCGCGCGGCTGGAACACCACCTCGATCGCCAGCGATTTCATCCCCGCCGGCAACTTCTCCCCGGCATAGACATCGAACAGCGAGACCGCGGCGATCAGTGTCCGCTCGGCCCCGCCAGCGGCTTTCAGCAGCGTCTCCGCCGGCACGGACTCCGCGACCAGGAAGGCGAAATCCCGCCGCACCGGCTGCAGGGCGGAGATCTCGGCGCCGGCGCGGCGGCGGCGCTTCTGCTCGGCGAGGGCGTCGAGGAACAGTTCGAACCCCGCGGCCGGGCCGGCCAGATCCAGTTCCGCCAGGACCCGTGGATGCAGTTCCCCGAACCGCGCCAGGACAATCCTCGGCCCCTGGCGCACCACGCCGGAGCGGCCCGGATGATACCAGCCCGGCGCATCGGCGCTGACGCTCAGGGCGTCCATCGGCACGCCGAGTGCCGCGAGCGCCGCCCACAGATCGGCCTTGGCCTCCATCATCCCGACCGGGCGGACGGGCGCGGCCCAGTGGCGCGGCGAGCCGCCGGACCGCAGCCCGGCTGCGATCTGGCGCTGACCCTGCGGGGTCTCTGCCGCGAAGGCCGGGCCGATCTCGAACAGCGCGGTAGCGGGGTATCCGCGGGCGGCGTTGCGCGACGCGGCCAGCACCAGCGTGGCGAGCGGGGTCGGCCGCAACTGGTCCAGATCGGACGCGATCGGGTTGGCCAGGCGCAGCGCCTCCTCCGCCGCGCCGAACAGCGCCGCCTGGGTCCGCGCCATGAAGCTGAAGGTGACGCATTCGGCCAGGCCCTGCCCGGCCAGCACCCGGCGGGCGAGCGCGATCCGCCGCTGCGCGGGGGTCAGAGCCTGCGCCGGCACGCTATGGGCGCGCGGCAGGGAGACCGGCGGCACCGCGTCCAGGCCGCGCAGGCGCAGCACCTCCTCGATCAGGTCGCATTCCGGCTCGATCGCCGCGCAGCCTTCCGCCGCCGCGGCAGCCCGCGCGGGGTCGAGACCGGGCGCCTGGTCGAGCACCACCGGGGCGGCGATGTCGTTGCGCCAGCTCGGCACCGCCACGCGCAGCAGGGTCTCATCGCGCGCCAGCACTTCGAAGCCCAGCCGCTCCAGCGATGCCACCGCCTCCGCCGCCGGCACCGCGGCGCCGCCGAGGGTGGCCAGACGGTCGAAGCGCAGCGCGGCCTCGCGCCGCCAGGGCGGGGCCTCCCCGGCCGCCACCACCGCCCCGGCCTCCCCGCCGCACAGATCGAGGATCATGCGGCTGGCCGCCTCGATCGCGCGGCCCATCAGCCCGGCATCGATGCCGCGCTCGAAGCGCGCCCGCGCGTCGCTGGCAATCTGATGACGGCGGCCGGACAGGGCGATGCGCACCGGGTCGAACAGCGCGCATTCGACGAACACCGAGGTGGTGGTCTCGTCGCACCCGGTCGCCTCGCCGCCGACGATGCCGGCGAGCGACTGCACTCCGGCGGCATCGGCGATCACGCAATCCTCGTCGGTGACGCTCACCTCCCGCCCGTTCAGGGCCAGGAAGCGCTCGCCCGAGCCGCGGCGCAGGACCAGCACCTCGCCCGACAGTTTCGCCACGTCGAACACGTGCAGCGGACGGCCGAGATCGATGGTGAAGAAATTGGTGACATCGACCAGCGCGTTGATCGGGCGCAGGCCGATCGCGGTCAGCCGGTCGGCGAGCCAGCGCGGGCTCGGGCCGTTGCGCAGGCCCCGCAGCGTGCGCCCCAGCACGAAGGGGCAGGCTTCCGGCCAGTCGATCGCCCAGCGCGGGCCGCCCTGGAAGGCGGCGGGCAGCACCGGCGGCGCCCAGGGCTTCAGCGTGCCGATCCCCGCGGCCGCCAGGTCGCGCGCCACCCCGCGCACGCCCAGCGCGTCACCCCGATTGGGGGTGACCGCGATCTCGATCACCGGATCGTCGAGCCCGGCCCAGGCGGCATAGGCGAGACCCACCGGCGCGTCCGCGGGCAGATCGAGAATACCGTCATGATCCTCGCCAAGACCCATCTCGCGCGCCGAGAGCAGCATCCCCGCACTCTGCACGCCACGGATCTCCCCCACTTTCAGGGTGAGGCCGGTGCCGGGGATGAAGCTGCCGGGGGGCGCGAACACCGCCTTCATGCCGGTGCGCGCATTGGGCGCGCCGCACACCACCGAGACGATGGCCTCGCCGGTATCCACACGGCAGGCGCGCAGCCGGTCGGCGTTGGGATGGGGCAGCGCCTCCACCACATGGGCGATGCGGAACGCCGCGAGCGCCGCGGCGCGGTCCTCCACCCCTTCGAGCTCCAGCCCGATCGCGGTCAGCGTGTCGGTGATACGGGCCAGCGGGGCATCGGTGTCCAGATGCGCGCGCAGCCAGGAGAGGGTGAATTTCACGGCGCCACCCCCTCATGCAGCATGGCGGGGGCGAACGGGCTCGACCCGTAGCGGCGCAGCCAGCGCAGGTCGCTGTCATAGAACAGCCGCAGATCGGCAATGCCGTGCTTGAGCATGGTCAGCCGTTCCACCCCCATGCCGAAGGCGAAGCCCTGCCAGGCGCGCGGGTCCACCCCGCAATTGGCGAGCACCCGGGGATGCACCATCCCGCTGCCCAGCACCTCCAGCCAGTCTCCGCCGGCGCCGAGTTCGCCGGTGCGGCGGTTCCAGCCGATATCGACCTCCATGCTGGGCTCGGTGAAGGGGAAATAGGAGCTGCGGAAGCGCACCGGCAGCGAGGCGATGCCGAAGAAGGCGCGCAGGAAATCGATCAGGCAGCCCTTGAGATGGCCGAGGGTGATGGCGCGGTCGAGCACCAGGCCCTCGCACTGATGAAACATCGGGCTATGGGTCGCGTCGTGATCGGCGCGATAGGTGCGCCCCGGGGCGATCACCCGCAGCGGGGGGTCCTGCGCCAGCAGGGTGATGATCTGCACGTCCGAGGTCTGGGTGCGCAGCAAGAGCGGCCGGCCATCGCGCGTGCCGGGCAGGTAGAACGTGTCGTGATCGGCGCGGGCCGGGTGGTGGGCGGGGATGTTGAGCGCACCGAAATTGAACCAGTCGCTCTCGATGTCGAACCCCTCGCCGACGCTGAAGCCCATGGCGCCGAAGATCGCCGCCATTTCCTCCATCGTCCGGCTGATCGGGTGGATCAGCCCAACGGGCATGGGACGCGGCGGCAGGGACGGATCGAGCCGTTCGGCGCCCAGGCGCGCATCGAGCTCGGCG
>DAICZL010000279.1 GCA_027311165.1 bacterium | reverse complement strand
TGGCCGGGGGGCTCGATCAGATCGCCGCCCTGCCCGATCCGCTCGCCCGCGATCTCGGCAGCTGGACCCGGCCGAACGGCCTGGTGATCAGCCGCATCCCCCAGCCGATCGGGGTGATCGGGATGATCTATGAAAGCCGGCCGAATGTCGGGGCGGATGCCGCCGGGCTCTGCGTCAAGTCGGGCAATGCGGTGATCCTGCGCGGCGGGTCCGACAGCCTGCGCAGCGCCGCGGCCATCCACGCCGCCCTGGCCGCCGGCCTGCGCAAAGCCGGGCTGGCGGAGGCCTGCGTGCAGATCGCCCCCACCGCCGATCGGGGCTTCGTCGCTGCCATGCTGGCGGCCGCCGGGCTGATCGCCCTGATCATCCCGCGCGGCGGCAAATCCCTGGTCGAGCGGGTGCAGCGCGAGGCCCGCGTGCCGGTGCTCGCCCATGCCGAGGGCCTGTGCCACACCTATATCCATGCCGGCGCCGATCCGGCGATGGCGCGGCGGGTGCTGGCCAATGCCAAGATGCGCCGCACCGGCGTCTGCGGCGCCACCGAGACCCTGCTGATCGACGCCGCCATCGCCCCCGCGCTGCTGCCCTCGCTGATCGCCGATCTGGCCGCGCTCGGCTGCGATTTCCGCGCCGATGCGGCGGCGCGCGCCATCGTGCCCGGGCTCGCGCCGGCCAGCGCCGCCGATTTCGACACCGAATGGCTGGATGCGGTGCTCTCGGTGCGGGTGGTCGACGGGCTGGACCAGGCGCTCGCCCATATCGCCGCCCATGGCAGCGAGCACACCGAGGCGATCATCACCGAAGACCGCGACGCGGCCGAGGCGTTCCTGCGCGGCGTGGACAGTGCGGTGGCGCTGTGGAACGCCTCCACCCAGTTCTGCGATGGCGGCGAATTCGGCTTCGGCGCCGAGATCGGCATCGCCACCGGCCGGATCCACGCCCGCGGCCCGGTCGGGGTGGACCAGCTGACCACCTGGCGCTACCTGGTGCGCGGAACCGGCCAGGTGCGGCCCTGATCCGCTCATGTCCGAACCCGATGGTCCCGGCCCGAGGCGACATCCCGACCGGCCCGGCCGGACCCGTCTGCCGGCAAACTCCGCGGGCTCACCCCCCGACCGGGCGGCACCGCGCGATCTGGTGCCCGCACGCGGCGACCGGCGGGGGATCCGCATCGGCCTGCTCGGCGGGTCGTTCAACCCGGCCCATGCCGGCCACCGCCATGTCGCCGAACGCGCCCGGAAGCTGTTGCGGCTGGACCAGGTCTGGCTGCTGGTCTCGCCGGGCAATCCGCTCAAGCCGGAGGCCGGCATGGCCAGGCTGACCGAGCGTTTCGCCAGCGCCGCGCGCCTGGCCGACGGACGGCGGATCCTGGTCACGGCGATCGAGGCGCGGCTGCGGACGAGGTTCACTCTGGACACGCTGCGGGCGCTGCGCCGGCGCTTTCCCCGCGCCCGGTTCGTCTGGCTGATGGGGGCGGACAACCTGGCCAGCCTGTCGCGCTGGCGCGGCTGGCTCGACATCGCGCGCACCATGCCTTTCGCGGTGCTGCCACGGCCCGGCTATGGGGGAACGGCGCTGGCCAGCCGCGCCGCCCACCGGCTGCGCCGCTACCGCCTGCCCGCCCGCGCCAGCGCCCGGCTGGCGGGGATGGCCCCGCCCGCCTGGATGTTCCTGCCGAGCCCGCAACACACTGCCTCGGCC
>DAICZL010000275.1 GCA_027311165.1 bacterium | reverse complement strand
GGCCGAGGCGGTGCTGGCCAAAGCCGGCCTGGCGGTCAGCACCTTCACCGGCTTCAAGAGCGACCCCGCCGGCACCCAGGTGGATGCCGGCTGCGCCCAGGCGCGGGCCCAGGGCGCGGGGCTGGTGGTGGCGCTGGGCGGCGGCTCGGCGCTCGATGTCGGCAAGGCGGTCGCGGCGCTGGCCCCCGCCAGCGCGCCGGCCTATCACTACGCCTTGTGCGCCAACCCCCTGCCGGCACGGCCGCTGGCCAAGATCTGCGTGCCCACCACCTCCGGCACCGGGTCGGAGACCACCCGCACCGTCGTGCTGTCCAGCCCGAGCGGCGCCAAGGTCTGGCTGTGGGGGGCGGAGCTCAAGGCCGATGCGGTGCTGCTCGATCCGGTCCTGACCGTCGGCCTGCCGCCGGCGATGACCGCGGCGACCGGGATCGACGCGCTGATCCATGCGATCGAGGCGACCACCAACGCCCGCGCCTTCGCCGCCAACGACATCTACTGCCTGGAGGCGATCCGCCTCGCAGCCCGGCATCTGCCGGTGGCGGTGGCGGAGCCCGCCAATCTGGCGGCGCGGGCCGGGCTGCAGCTGGCCGCGACCTTCGCCGGCATCGGCATCGACAACAGCGGCACCGCGATCGCCCACAACATCGGCCATGCGCTGGCTTCGCTGCGCCCGGTGCATCACGGCCGGGCGGTGGCGCTCGGGATGCGCGCGACGCTCGCCTGGAACGTGGCGCAGGACCCGGCCGGCCGCTTCGCCGCGGTGGCCGAGGCGATGGGCGGCCGGGCCAGCGCCGCCGCGCTGCCCGGGCTGTTCTAGACGCTGCTGCGCGGCCTGGCCATCCGGGTCTCCCTGGCCGGCGAAGGCCATGACACGATCACCCCGGCACAACTCGCCGCCCAGATGGCCGCGCCTGAGAACGCGCCGATGCGCGATTCCAACCATCGCAGAGTGGACGAGGCCGATCTGCTGGTCTTTGCCGAGACCGTGCTGGCCCAGGCGTGAGAACGATGCCCCGCAGCGATACAAGGAAGGCCGGGGCTCTGCCCACGGCGCGCGCGCGCCGGGGGACCCGCAAGGCATCAGCGATCGCTGGGTCCGCATCCGTCGCGGGTTGCCCTGCACGAACATGCGTCAGGGGCCCTCGCGCCGCCTCGCAGGTCTTCCCCGAGCGACCACATCCTGCAGACTGAACGGACCCAAATGCACATCACCGGCATCGACGTCACCCAGCACCGGCTGAGCTTCGCGACGCCCTTCCATGCCAGCTGGGATACCCGGCCGCGGCACCATTGGGATGCGACCATCGTGCGGGTGCACACCGATGCCGGGGTCAGCGGGTTCGGCTCGGGCGACCTGATGGTCGGCTTCGCCGGGCACGAGCACCTGTTCATCGGCGCCGACCCGCTGGCGATCGAGCGCCATTACCGGGTGCTGAACCACCTGGCGTTCCATTACGGGCGGTGCTGGCCGCTCGACCTCGCGCTGTGGGACCTGGCGGGCAAGATCGCCGGGCTGCCGTGCTGGAAGCTGCTGGGCGGGCTGTCGGACCGGGTGCGGGCCTATGCCTCCTCCGGCACGCTGCGCGATCCGGGACAGATGGCGGAAGCGGCCGAGCGCTACCTGTCGCAGGGCTTCCGGGCGATGAAGATCCGCTTCCAGCGCGGCCATTGGCGTGACGACGTGAAGGCGCTGGCGGCGGTGCGCGCGCGGGTCGGCGACCGGCTGGAACTGATGGTCGATTGCAACCAGGGCTGGCGCATGCCCTACGACACCTTCCCGGCCTGGACGCTGAAGGATGCGATGACGGTCGGGCGTGAACTGGAGCGGCTGGGCGTGTACTGGATGGAGGAGCCGCTGCACCGTGGCGACCGGGTGGGCATGCGCCGGCTGCGCGACAGCCTGGATGTGCGCATCGCCGGCGGCGAGATGACCCGCGAGCTGTACGAATTCCGTGATCTGATCGCAGACGGCGCGCTGGACGTGCTGCAGCCGGACGCGGCGCTGGTGGGCGGCATCACCGGACTGCGCCGCGTCGCGCTGATGGCCGCCGAACATAACCTGGTCTTCACCCCGCATACCTGGACCAACGGCATGGGGGTGATGGCCAATGCGCAGCTGACCGCGGCCCTGGCCGACGCGCCCTTCCTGGAGTTTCCCTACGACCCGCCGGAATGGGATCTGGACCGGCGCGACTACATGATGGCGGAGAAGCTGCGGGTGAACGCCGAGGGCTGGATCGTGCTGCCGGAAGCGCCGGGCATGGGCTATGCACTCGACGAGACGATGCTGGAGCGGACCCGGATCGGATGAGGCGCGCGTGCGGCAGAGCGAAATGCCGGACGCGCTGAACCGGCCGGACCCGGCGGGCTCGCCGCTTCGCGCGCCCATGCGCGGGCCGGCGCCGGCAGACACGCGGCGAGAGGGCCTGGCGGGCACGAGCCTGGCCGGGGTCGCGCTGCGTGGTCCCGTCGGACCGGTCGAGGACCGGGGAGGCACGGAAGAGGGGGGGATGCCCCCCTGGCGCGGGCTGCTGCTGCGGGCGGAACGGGTCTGGTCCGGCGAGGGGATCACGCAGCGGGCGGGCGACACCACGCCGCGCCCGCCACCTGCGCCGGACGACCGCGATCGCTGGGGCTCTGCCACCGCGACCGGGGAGCGGCGCCGCCGGGTCTGGAGCGGGGCACTGGCAGGCATCGGCCACCTGGCCCTGCTCGGCGCATTGGTGCTGATGCCGTCCAGCACCACTGCGCCGGAGGCGCCGACGCAGAACGCCGTTGCCATGCTGTTCGAAGCCCCCGCGTCACTGCCGGGGGCGCCGGCGGAGCAGCCCCAGTC
>DAICZL010000274.1 GCA_027311165.1 bacterium | reverse complement strand
ATACAAGCGATCGCCTCCCACGACATGGGGCGGGAGCGCTGCTCCAGAGCGGGCCGGCCCGCCGTGCCATGCTGCCAGTGGCGGCAGCGCCACGCGTGGATCATGGCCGGGGCAGCGCGCCGGTTTCCAGCATCCTGCGGCGAGCGCGCCGGACCGCCCACCCATCGATCTGGTCGAGCAGCAGCGCGCCCACCGGTCGGACGACCCTCGCCGTATCTGGAAAATGCCGGCGATGTCGCTGCGCCGCCCGATCGCGCCAGTGAGCCGCTCCCGCGGAGTGGTGCTGTGCAGCCTGGCGCGATGCCGGATCGGGAGGTTCATGCAGGCGAGCGCGCTGTCATGGCTTCCCCGCACCGCGGCTCGGCGCAGGCCGTCATGCGCAGCCGGACGATGACGCCAGCGACCATCGCACCGATGACAGCGAACATCTCCGGTCAGGCCTGGGATGAAACGCAGAGATGGGCGGGGCCAAACCTGGCATGAGCGCCGGCCAGCGCGTCGAGGCTTAACGGGCGATGCCGGCAGCGTCCCGCAGGACCCGCCACGCCCGGCGACGAAGCTCACGTAGCGGGGTCTACGGCGCAGATTATTCGTAACGATTGACATTCTATACAACATCGTTATCATAACGCCTGGCTCAGCTGGTCGCGGTTCGCGCCGCGGACCTCCGGCCAGCTCGCTCAGGTCTCGGGAAGCGCGGTCCCAGATCGGGATGTCCGAAGGCGCGGGTTCGTTCGACGGGTGCGCCACGAACGACCAGTCCACACTTCGTGACCTGGAACGAACGAAATCGGGATCTGCCAAAAGCCATAAAAAGGAGATCATTATGCATGAATTTCAATCTCGCGGAAGTTACGTTCCTGCCGGCATTCTTGTGCCAGAGGGCAGGTTTGGCAGGATGTTCCCCAAACTCGATGCTCGGATCGCCACCGGCGACGCCACGGCGTTTCCTCTGGGTCAGGCGATGGGTCCGATGGATTCCGGCGCGACGCCAGGCGACGAGTCCCACGATGCGCCTTCGTTGCCCGCCGGCTTCACATTTCTCGGGCAATTCCTTGATCACGACCTGGATTTCGATCCGACCTCGAGCCTCGAGCGCCAGGCCGATCCGAACGGGATCACGAATTTTCGGACCCCTGCCCTCGATCTCGACAATGTCTACGGCGCGGGGCCCATGGCGACGCCTTACATCTACGATTCGGGTGGCGAACTGCTCCTGCTCGACTCGACGAATAACGACCTGGCGCGAAATCCGCAATACAAGGCGTTGATCGGCGATCCGCGCAATGATGAGAACATGATCATTTCGCAGCTCGAATTTGCCTTCATGAGCTGCCACAACAGCATCGTCGCGGGGCTGAAGTCCGGTATCTATAGCGACGCTTCTGGAAATCCGGCGACGACGAATACCGACACGACGGGCGGCGAGAGTACTGTTTTTCTTGCGGCTCAGCAGTTACTGAGATGGCATTATCAATGGATGATCATCAACGAATTTTTACCTGCCATTTGTGGTGAGGAGGTCGTGGAAGATGTTCTGAAGAACGGCCCCTCATTCTACCAACCCTCGAACCGTCAACAACCCTATATTCCAGTCGAATTCTCCGTCGCGGCGTATCGGTTCGGTCATCCCACGGTCCGGGCCTTCTACGACATCAACGCCGCGAATCTGGGAGTCCCGATATTCCCGACCAACCCGGCGGCGGCGAGTCCCACATATACGACGCGAACCGACCTGCGCGGAGGCCCGGTCGGCAAATCGTTCAATATCGAATGGAAACGATTTTTCAACCTCGACTCGGCACATCCGCCGCAGAAGGCCAAGCGGATCGAACCGCTGTTGAACACGCGCCTTCTCGATCTGCCTAACGGGGTCGTCCCGCCGAACGTGGCACCGGTACAACGACGCTCGCTCGCAACCCGAAATTTGTTGCGCAGCGAGGCGCTGATGGTGCCATCGGGTCAGGACGTGGCCCGCGCGCTTGGGGTCAATGTGCTCAAGGCGGCGGAACTGCAGTCGATCGCGACCAACGCCGGCAGCAAGGGATCATTGGTTCTGACACCGGCACAACTCGACGACTGCTATCTGTGGTATTATCTGCTCGCCGAAGCGTTCAACGACTCCGGGGGCGATCGGTTGGGAGCCGCCGGCGCACGCATCGTCGCCGAGGTCTTTGTCGGCGTCATCGACGCAGACGGAATGTCCTATCGACATGTTCCCGAAATGGAAACCAACCTTGCCCGCCGCGCTGCCGGGCACCTTCACCATCGCCGACCTTCTGAGGCTCGCCGGCGTGGCATGAGCGTCCCGGCTCGTGGCAGTCTGACAGACGATCGATCGCGCGGCGACCGGATGGCGCCGGCGGTGCCGCTCGGGTTGAGACCCGATGGGCACCGACCTGTGGCGGAAGGAGGCGGAACAACATCTGTCCGATGGCTGCGACGGCGGGGAACCGTCATCGCCGGTGGTTGAGGCGATGAGCTTTGGGGGGCCAGGGTAAGCGGGCGGCGCTGCCGAAGGAGCTGCTGCCGCCCAGCAGGATCAACGACGACGTCCGACGCCGGGACGCGGACAGCACGTTGGCGCGCGGTCACCCTGCGCTCGTTCCGCGGTGTCGCGCGTTGGCCGGGCGTGATGCCAGGCCAATGGCGGCGATCACCGGCAATCGGAGCGTCAGGAGTGCGGAAAATGGGGGGGTCGATCCGCCGAGGCGGTTACGCAGGCAAAGACATCACTGGAAAGCAGCGGCACATCCTGATCAACACGTGCGGCCTGCTGACGCCGACGATCGTCCCTGCCGCGGATATTCGGGATCGCGACGGCGGCGTGTTGCTGATGGGCGCGATATTCGGACGGCTTCCCTGCCTGCTCAAGCTTCATGCCGGCAACGGCAGCTGGGGGTGGGAAATTCCCGGCCGGGCTGAACGCCGTCTGCAGCCATCCGGCCCTGGAGATCGTCAGATGCTCCGGCCTGGACAGGGTCGTCGCGCTGCCGGGACGCTGGATCGTTGATCGGACGATCGGCTGACTCAACCGATGCCGCCCGCCCCGCCAGGGACCGGACATACCTGAACCGGTGCGCGCTCGCTTTCCGGCGATCGGCCGCCATCGGGACCATGCCCGGAAAACGCTGCCAATCCTGACAATGATCCCGGATGGACCGCCAGTGAAGCGCGATCACGGCTGTTTCGTGTGTATTTCGGGACGGAGTTCGGTTCCGCTCCGGCGGCAACATTCCCCGGACGGGCGGGATTTTCGCCTGGACCTGCCCGGCGGCGGATGACAGGTTTCCCCCGCTGCATCCAAGGGAGAGAAACAGGCCATGAGCATCCGCACCAAGCTGGCGGCTGGCGCCGCCGTGACGGCCCTGCTGGTGGCGGCCATTCCGGCCGCCCGCGCCGAGGCCCTGCCCGGCAAGGGGCTGACCATCTACATGCAGATGGGCGGCAACCCGGGCGACGGCGCGACCCTCGCCCGCCAGACCGGCGCCGCGCAGGCCGCCCGCGCGCTCGGGATCGACCGGCTGAACGAGCAGTTCTCGGCCTGGGCCCCCGAAAAGATGATCGAGCAGTTCAAGCAGGCGATGGCGGCCAAGCCGTCCTGCATCGTGATCATGGGCCATCCCGGATCGGACGCCTTCGCCAGCCTGGTGAAGCAGGCGACCGACCAGGGCATCGTGGTCACCGACGGCAATTCCCCGCTCACCCAGCTGCAGCAGGCGCATGGCACGCAGGGCTTCGGCTATGCCGGCGTGGATCTCTACCAGGGCGGGGCGCTGACCGCGCAGAACATGATCGCCGCCGGCAATCTGAAATCCGGCGACGAGGCGATGGTCTACGGCGTGTTCAGCCAGGCCGAGCGGGGCCAGTCCGAGAAGGGCCTGGCCGAGACGCTGGAGAAGGCGGGGCTGAAGGTCGACCGGCTGGAGATCACCCAGGACGCCAATTCCGACCCGACGCTCGCGATCCCGGTGCTGACCGCCTATGTCCAGGCCCATCCGAAGCTGAAGGCGATCGGCACCCAGCATGGCGGGGTCACCGGCATCCTGGCCGAGGTGCTGAAGAAGGCCGGCAAGAAGCCCGGCGAGATCACCGTGGGCGGCATCGACCTGGCGCCGGCGACGATCGACGGGCTGAAATCCGGCTATGTCTCGGCCACGCTCGACCAGCTGCTTTACCTGCAGGGGTTCATGCCGGTGCTGCAATGCATGCTGACGGCGAAATACAAGATGCCGGGTCTGGTGATCAATACCGGGGCCGGGGTGATCACGCCACGGACGATCAGCGCGCTGGTGCCGCTGATCGATGCGGGGATCCGGTAAGGGACGGCCGGGGCACCGCCCGCATGGTCCCGCGGCGAACCCGCCGGGGACCGGCAGCCCCGATGATCCATCGGAACCCCGCATTCCCCGGGGGGAACCAGCGGGGTCATGGGAGTCGGGGGCGGCGCCCCCGGCCTTGCGTCGCGAATACGCCACTTGCTGTCGCAATCCCCGATAGGCAGAGTCATCCGGCGGGGCTAAGACCGGTCTCGCACTCCCCCCCGAGGCCCCTGGTGAAGTTTTCGCTGCTCTCCCTCGCGCGCAACGCCGTCTCCGGCCAGACCGCCGGGCCGGCGCAGTGGCGTTCGCCGCAGCCGCGCGCGGTCTACGACGTGGTGATCGTGGGCGCCGGCGGGCACGGCCTCGCCACCGCCTATTACCTGGCCAAGGAACACGGCATCCGCAACGTGGCGGTGCTGGATCGCGGCTGGCTGGGCGGGGGCAATACCGGGCGCAACACCACCATCATCCGCTCCAACTATCTGTGGGACGAAAGCGCCCGGCTCTACGATCATGCGCACCGGATGTGGGAAACCCTGGCGCAGGAGCTGAACTACAATGTGATGTTCTCCCCGCGCGGGGTGATGATGCTGGCCCACAACGTCCATGACGAGCAGGTGGTCCGGCGCCACATCCACGCCAACCGCGGCAACGGGGTGGAGAATGAATGGCTGAGCCCCGAACAGGCGAAGGCCTTCTGCCCGCCGCTGAACATCTCTTCCGACATGCGCTATCCGATCCTCGGCGCCGCCCTGCAGCGCCGAGGCGGCACCGCCCGCCACGATGCGGTGGCCTGGGGCTATGCCCGCGCGGCGAGCGCGATGGGCGTGGACATCCTCCAGAACTGCGAAGTACAGGCGATAGACCGCGACGCCACGGGGCGCGCGATCGCGGTGGAAACCTCGCGCGGGCGGATCGCGGCGGGGAAGATCGGCGTGGTGGCGGCCGGGCATACCAGCGTGGTGATGGCGATGGCCGGGCTGCGCATGCCGCTGGAAAGCTATCCGCTGCAGGCCCTGGTGTCCGAGCCGGTGAAGCCGTGCTTTCCCTGCGTCGTGATGTCCAACACCATCCACGCCTATCTCAGCCAGTCCTACAAGGGCGAGCTGGTGATCGGCGCCGGCACCGATGCCTATGTGTCCTATTCCCAGGCCGGCGGGCTGCATATTTCGGCGCATACGCTGGATGCGATCTGCGAGCTGTTCCCGATGTTCCGGCGCATGCGGATGCTGCGCAACTGGGGCGGCATCGTCGATGTCACGCCGGACCGCTCCCCGGTGATCGGGCTGACCCCGGTGCCCGGGCTGTTCGTCAATTGCGGCTGGGGCACTGGCGGGTTCAAGGCGACGCCGGGTTCGGGCCATGTCTTCGCGCACACGATCGCGACCGGCACGCCGCACCCGATCGCGGCGCCGTTCTCGCTGGAGCGGTTCCGCACGGGGCGGCTGATCGACGAGGCGGCGGCGGCGGCGGTGGCGCATTGATGGCCGGGAAGCAAGACTGGGCTCCGCCCGGATCCGCCAGAGGCGATGCCTTTGGAACCCATCCCTTGAGGGATGCCGCTCCCAAGGGGATGGGGGTCGCGCTGCCCCCCGCGGGACTCCAGAGGGCGGAGCCCTCTGGCCTTGCCTGGGTCATGACATGCTGCTGATCCCCTGCCCCCATTGCGGCGCGCGCCCGGAAAACGAATTCCGCAACGCCGGCGAAGCCCATATCGCCCGTCCGGCCGAAGCCGACGACGCGGCCTGGGCGGATTACCTTTACATGCGCACCAACCCGAAGGGCGTGTTCATCGAGCGCTGGCGCCACATCCATGGCTGCGGCCGCTTCTTCAACTGCGTGCGCCACACCGTCACCGACCGGATCATCGCCACCTATAAGGCGGGCGATCCGCGCCCGAGCCTCGACGTGCTGCGCGCCTGGTCGGAACACGCCAGATGAGCGGCGCCTTCCGCACCGCCTCGGGCGGGCGCATCGACCGCACCCAGCCGATCCTGTTCGGCTTCGACGGGCGGGCGATGACCGGGTTTCGCGGTGACACGCTGGCCTCGGCGCTGCTGGCCAACGGGGTGCATCTGGTCGGCCGCAGCTTCAAGTATCACCGCCCGCGCGGCATCGTGGCGGCGGGATCGGAGGAGCCGAACGCGCTGGTCACCGTCGATCGCGGCGGCGGGCGGCTCACGCCGAACCTGCGCGCGACCCAGCTCGAACTGCGCCGTGACCTGAAGGCCACCAGCCAGAACCGGTTTCCCTCGCTGGACTTCGATATCGGCGCGGTGAACAACCTGTTCTCGCCGCTGTTCTCGGCCGGGTTCTACTACAAGACCTTCATGTGGCCGGCCTCGTTCTGGAAGCATGTGTACGAGCCGCTGATCCGCTCGGCCGCGGGGCTTGGCCGCGCGCCGACCGAGCCCGATCCCGACCGTTATCTGCACCGCTACGCCCATTGCGACGTGCTGGTGATCGGCGCCGGACCCGCCGGCCTCGCCGCCGCGCTGGCCGCCGCCGAGACCGGCGCGCGGGTGATCCTGTGCGACGAGCAGTCCGAACCCGGCGGGTCGCTGCTGGCCGAAACCGAAGCCCGCATCGAGGGCCGGCCGGCCGCCGAATGGGCCGCCGGCGTGGCGCGCGCCCTGGCCGGGCAGGACCGGGTGACCGTTCTGCCGCGCACCACCGCCTTCGGCTGGTTCCCCGACAATCTGATCGGCCTGGCCGAGCGCGTCACCGACCATCAGGACCGCCCCGATCCGCGCCTGCCGCGCGAACGGCTATGGCAGGTGCGCGCGCGGGAAGTGGTGATCGCCGCCGGCGCGATCGAGCGCCCGCTGGTGTTTCCCGGCAATGACCGGCCCGGCGTGATGCTCGCCGATGCGGGGCGGATCTATGCCAACCGCTACGGCGTGCGGGTGGGCGACCGCGCCGTGATCGCCACCGCAGGGGACTCCGGCTACCGCGCCGCGCTGGCGCTGCTCGGGGCCGGAGCGACCATCGCCGCCATCGCCGATCTGCGCGAGGACCCCGCCGGCGCGGCGGTGGAAGCGGCGCGCCAGGCCGGCATCGCGATCCGCCCGGGCACCGCAATCGCCGGCAGCCGCGGCGGCCATCGCGTCACCGAGGCCAGCCTGCGGCGGATCGGCGGCAGCGACCGGGTGGAACGGCTCGATTGCGATGTGCTGCTGATGTCGGGCGGGTTCACCCCCGCGGTGCACATGTTCTCCCAGTCGCGCGGCAGATTGCGCTTCGATGCCGCGCTGCAGGCCTTCCTGCCCGGGAAGTCGGCGGCGCGGGAACGCTCGGCCGGCGCCTGCAACGGGCGGTTCGATCTGGAAGGCTGCCTCGACGAGGGCTTCACCGCCGGCGCCGCGGCGGCGAAGGCCGCCGGATGCGGCTCCCCGCGCACCCGCCGCTTCGCCCGCGCCGGGGCCGTGCCGGCACCGGGGGGCTTTCTCGGTGCCGTACCGGGAACCGGCAAGGGCAAGGCCTTCGTCGATTTTCAGAACGATGTGACGGCGAAGGACCTGCAGCTCGCCACCCGTGAGGGCTTCCGCTCGATCGAGCATGTCAAGCGCTACACCACCACCGGCATGGCGACCGACCAGGGCAAGACCTCCAACATGAATGCCCTGGCGATCGTGGCCGGCGCGCTCGACCGGCCGATCCCCGAAGTGGGCCTGACCACCTTCCGCATGCCCTATACGCCGGTGACCTTCGGCACCATCGCCGGCGCCTCCCGCGGGATGTTGTTCGACCCGCTGCGCCACACCCCGATCCATGACTGGGCGAGCGAGCACGGCGCGGTGTTCGAGGATGTGGGCAACTGGAAGCGCGCCCGGTATTTCCCCCGCTCCGGCGAGGACATGCACCAGGCGGTCGCGCGCGAATGCACCGCCGTGCGCATGGCGGCCGGAATGTTCGACGCCTCGACACTGGGCAAGATCGAGGTGGTGGGCCCCGATGCCGCGACCTTCCTGGAGCGGATGTACACCAATGCCTGGGCCAGGCTGGCGCCCGGGCGGCTGCGCTACGGGCTGATGCTGAACGAGGCCGGGTTCATCATGGATGACGGCGTGATCGCGAGGCTCGCCCCGGACCGGTTCCATGTCACCACCACCACCGGCGGCGCGCCGGGCGTGCTGAACCACATGGAGGACTATCTCCAGACCGAGTTCACCGACCTGAAGGTCTGGCTGACCTCGATCACCGAGCAATACGCGGTGATCGCCGTGCAGGGACCCCGCGCGCGTGAGATCATCGCCCCGCTGGTCGAGGGCATCGACCTCTCGCCCGCCGCCATGCCGCATATGAGCGTGCAGACCGGACAGATCTGCGGGGTGGCCACAAGGCTGTTCCGCGTCAGCTTCACCGGCGAACTCGGCTTCGAGATCAACGTGCCCGCGGATCACGGCCGCGCGGTATGGGAGGCGGTGCTGCAGGCCGGCGCGGCGTACGGCATCGTGCCCTACGGCACCGAGGCGATGCACGTGCTGCGTGCCGAGAAGGGCTACATCATCGTCGGCCAGGAAACCGACGGCACCGTCACGCCCGCGGATGCCGGGCTGGACTGGGCGATCGGCAAGGCCAAGAAGGACTTCGTCGGCAAGCGCTCGCTGTCGCGGCCGGACATCGTCGCGCCCGGCCGCAAGCAGCTGGTCGGGCTGCTGACTCACTCCCCGCAGGAGGTGCTGGAGGAAGGCGCCCAGCTGGTCGCCGACCCGCATGCCGAGATACCGATGCGGATGATCGGCCATGTCACCTCGTCCTATCACAGCGCGGCACTGGGACGATCGATCGCGCTCGCGCTGGTGGCCGATGGCAGATCGCTGCTGGGCCAGACGCTGTACGTGCCGATGCCCGACCGGATGATCGCGGTGACGCTGGTGGCGCCGGTGTTCTACGACCAGGAAGGCAGGCGCCTCGATGGCTGACCCCGCCGCCGCGCGCGTTCATCCGCTTGCCGTGCTGGGCGCTGGCAGCATGCCGGGGGCGGGCGCGACACTGCGCGCCCTGCCACCCGCCTGCCGCATCAGCCTGCGCGCCGATCCGCAGGTGGCCGCGGCGATCGCGGCGGCGATCGGCCTGCCCTTGCCGGAGGCGATGTGCCGGGCGAACGTGCTCGGAGCCCGCGCGGCGCTGCGCCTCGGCCCCGATGAATGGCTGCTGATCGGCCCCGAGGCGGCAGGCGAAAGCCTGGCCCGGGTCGCGATGGCGGTGCCGGGACCGGCGAGCGTGGTGGATGTGTCCCACCGCAGCACCGCGCTGGAAATCGCCGGTCCGCGCGCGGTGGCGGTGCTCGGCGCGTTCTGCGCGCTCGATCTGGACGCCGCCGCCTTCCCGGTCGGCATGTGCACCCGCACCCTGCTCGGCAAGGCCGAGATCGTGCTGTGGCGCAGCGCGGCGGAGTGCTTCCGCATCGAGGTCTGGCGGTCCTTCGCACCCTATGTCTGGAATTGCCTGGAGGAAGGCCGCCTGGAATTCTTCATCTGATGGCGCGCCGCGATGCTGCGGGCCTATGCTGCGCGCCGGCGCATCCGGCCGGCACGCAGCGGCCGCGCGCCAGGCGCGGTGGCTGCGGGAAACGCCGATGATCAGCGTGTTCGAGCTGTTCAAGATCGGCATCGGTCCGTCCTCCTCACACACGGTCGGGCCGATGAAGGCCGCCGCCGCCTTCGCGGGCGGCCTCGGCGCGGACCTGGCACGCGTGGCCCGCGTACAGGTCACGCTCTATGGCTCGCTCGCCTGGACCGGGCTGGGACATGCGACCGACAAGGCGGTGATCCTGGGATTGGCCGGGCAGATGCCCGACACGATCGACGCCGACCAGGCCGACGCCATCGTGGCGGGGCTGGCGCAGGCCGGGCGGCTGCGGCTGGCGGGGATTCAGCCCATCGCCTTCACGGCCGGCCGCGACATCGTCTTCGACAAGCTCGCCACCCCCCCGGTGCATCCCAATACGCTGGGCTTCCGCGCCGAGGACGCGGCCGGGGGACTGATCGCCGAGGAACGCTGGTGCTCGGTCGGCGGCGGCTTCGTCGCCCGCGAGGGCCAGGCGGAAACACCAGCCGAGGGCCAGGCGGCGCTGCCCTATCCGTTTCGCAGCGGCGTCGAATTGCTGGCGCGCGGCGAGGCGGCCGGGCTGTCGATCGCCGGGATCGTCGCCGCCAACGAGCGCGCGCTGCGCCCCGAGGCCGAGGTGAACACCCATCTCGACCGCGTCATCACCGTGATGATGACCTGCATCGATCGCGGCCTGGCCGCCGAGGGCACGCTGCCCGGCGGGCTGAAGGTGCAGCGGCGGGCCGCCCGGATCCGCGCGCGGATCGAGGCCGACCGCCAGTCCAACACCGCAAGGCCGCACGCGCCGATGGACGAGGTGGGATTGTTCGCGATCGCCGTGAACGAGGAGAACGCCGCCGGCGGACGCGTCGTCACCGCCCCCACCAACGGCGCCGCCGGGGTGGTGCCCGCGGTGCTGCGCTACTATCGCGACCGCTGCGACGGTGCCAGCCATCAGGGCATGCGCGAGTTCCTGCTGACCGCGACCGCGATCGGCGGGCTGTTCAAGCTGAATGCTTCGATCTCGGGCGCCGAAGTGGGCTGCCAGGGCGAGGTGGGTGTGGCCTGCTCGATGGCCGCCGCCGGCCTGGCCGCGGCGCTCGGGGGCAGCAACGCGCAGATCGAGAACGCCGCCGAGATCGGCATGGAACACCATCTGGGCATGACCTGCGACCCGGTGGCGGGACTGGTGCAGATCCCCTGCATCGAACGCAACGCCTTCGGCGCGGTGAAGGCGATCACCGCCGCCTCGCTCGCGCTGCACGGTGACGGCACGCACATGGTCAGCCTGGACCAGGTGATCGCCACGATGCGCCAGACCGGGGCGGATATGCAGAGCAAATACAAGGAAACCTCGCTCGGGGGGCTGGCGGTGAATTTCACCGAGTGCTGAACCGATGGAGCAGGGCCAGGCCAGGGCTTTGCCCCGTTTCCGTCATGAAAAGACGAGGCGAGGGCTCTGCCCTCGACCCGCCAGGGACCTGAGGTCCCTGGCCCCGTGCTCCTTGGAGGCTACCCCCGAGCGAAAGGGGTCTGGAGCGGAGCCTCGTTCTGGCAGCGACGGGCCGTTGCTCAAGCCCCCTGTCGCCACGCGAAGCACCGGCGCCCTTGCCAGGAAGACTGCCCGCATCGTTATATCCTGTTGGATATTGCGCAAGGCGGTTGCGCGGCGAAGGAGGCGTGGCATGGGCGCGATGATCGGACCGGCTTTGAGCAGACCCGCCGGCTTCTGCTGCACCCCTGGGAAGGCGCTGCCCGGCCGCCTTGCCGCGGCGCTCGCCCGCCCGGATGCACGCGGCGATACCTCCGGCGACGGCACCGCCGATGCGGTCGGCAGCCGCACCCGGCTCTGGGAACTGCCCGGCACCCTGCACTGCTCGGTGATCGGCACCTGCCTCTCCAATGCGGAGTTGCGCAAGCTGCTGCGCCGCCACGGCCTGGTGGCCGAAGGCGCGAGCGACCACGACCTGCACCACCGCGCGGTGGGGCTCGCCGGCCGGCAGGACAAGGCGGCGCGCGACCTGCACAAGGCGCTCGACCAGCACTACCGCACCGACATCCAGCGCTTCGACCGGCTGCGCAGCGAACCCGATCTGCGCGAGGCCTGGCGGGCAGCGCTGGGGCGCGGGGAGATCCCCGGCGCCTACTGGGCGGTGCTGACCCACCGCGCGGCCACCCCGGTGCTGATCGCCGAGGCGTTCGGCGATGTACACATGCTCTCCCATCTGCTGGGCGCGGCCAACCGCGCCGATCTGCGCCGGCTGGCCACGCTGGAAGCCGAGACGGCACGGCTGCGCCAGCGCCTGGAACGCCAGCAGACGCGGATGCAGGCAGCGGCACTGGCCCGGGAAACGGCGGTAAGGCGCAGCCTGCCCCGCAACGCCCCGCAAGCAGCCGCGCCGGCGGCACCGAGCCGCCCGCCGCCGCAAGACACCAGGCTGGCCGGCGAAATCAGCCGGCGCATCGCCCTGGAACAGCGCCTGGCCCAGACGCAGGCGGATATTTCCCGCGAACGCGCCGCGCGCCGGCAGGCCGAAGCCGAGGCCGCCAGCCTGGCCGAGGAACTCCGGGCGCTGGAACGCAGCCTGTCCGCCTCCGAAGCCGCACTGCCGCGACTGAACGGGCTGTCGGTGCTGTATGTCGGCGGCAGACCAGGCCAGCTACCCCAATTGCGCGCCCTGGGCGAACGGCTGGGCGCGACCTTCCTGCACCACGATGGCGGCATCGAGGACCATGGCGAGCGCCTGGCGGGCCTGGCCAGCCGCGCGGACCTGGTGGTGTTCCCGGTGGATTGCGTGAGCCACGACGCCGCATTGCGGGTCAAGCGCCTGTGCCGGCAGGCGGGCAAGCGATACGTGCCGCTGCGATCCTCGGGGGCTGCCTCGCTGGCGGTGGCGCTGGGCGCGGTCGGGTGAAGCGCTGGTAAAAGGGCAAGGCCAGAGGGCTCTGGCCTCTGGAAACCCGCCGGGGCCCCAGACCTCAGTCTTCAGGGGGTGGCTCCGGCCTCACACCAGCCCGTCGCGCCCCATCTCCAGAAACTTGTCCCGCCGGCGGGCCCGCAGCGTCGCCCCGTCCAGATCCACCAGCCCTGCCAGCGCCTCGGCAATCGCCTGGCCCACGGCCGCGACCATCTGCACCGGCTCCCTGTGCGCCCCGCCCAGCGGCTCGGCGATCACGCCGTCCACCAGGTTCAGCCGGCGCAGATCCTCCGCGGTCAGCCGCAGCGCCTCGGCCGCTGCCGGCGCCTGCGCGGAATCGCGCCACAGGATCGAGGCGCAGCCTTCCGGGGAAATCACCGAATAGATCGCGTGTTCCAGCATCAGGATGTGATCGCCCGCGGCCAGCGCGATGGCCCCGCCCGAGCCGCCCTCGCCGATGATCGTGGCGATGATCGGCACCGGAGCCTCCAGGCAGGCCTCGATCGAGCGGGCGATCGCCTCGGCCTGGCCGCGCGCCTCGGCCTCCACCCCGGGAAAGGCGCCGGCGGTGTCGACGAAGCTCAGCACCGGCAGGCGGAAGCGGCCCGCAAGTTCGATCAGCCGGCGCGCCTTGCGGTAGCCCTCGGGCCGCGCCATGCCGAAATTATGCGCGACCCGGCTTTCGGTGTCGGTGCCCTTCTCGGTGCCCAGCGCCACCACCGGCCGGCCGCGAAAGCGCCCCAGCCCGCCCAGCACCGCGGCATCGTCGGCGAAGGCACGATCGCCGGCCAGCGGGATGTAATCGGTGAGCAGCCCGGCCAGATAGGCCTCGGTCTTGGGGCGGTCGGGATGGCGCGCCACCTGGGTCTTCTGCCAGGGCGTCAGCTTGGCATAGGTCGCCCGCAACTGGCGGTCGGCCTTCTCGGTGAGCTTGCCGACCTCCTCGGCAATGTTGATGCCGCCGGGCTCGGAGATCCGGCGCAGCTCCTCGATTTTGCCTTCCAGCTCGGCGATCGGCTTCTCGAAATCCAGGAAATGGCGCATGGCGCCGGGCTTTAGCATAGTTGGACGGCGGCGAAAGCCGGGCAGGCCGGGCAGCAGCCGCGCAACCGCCCTGCCGCGAGCGCGCAGCCCCGCACCC
>DAICZL010000269.1 GCA_027311165.1 bacterium | reverse complement strand
GCTACGGTTCTGTCGCCCTGCCGCCAGGGGACAGAACCGTGCCAGCGCCTTGCGTGTTCCGGCGCCTGGCGCGTTCCGGCGCCTGGCGTGTTCCGGCGCCTAGTGAGGCGCCTGCGCGGGGATGCCGTAGCGGGCGTAGATCGCCTTGATGGTGCCATCCGCGGTCAGATGGTCGATCGCGGCGTCCACCGCGGCGGCCAGCTTGTCGTCGGGCTTGCGCATGCCGACCGAAAGATTCCACGACAGATCCTGCGCCGTCGGATCGGGCGGCAGGATGGTCACTGCCTGGTCGGGATGCAGGACGTTGAAATATCCCGCGCTCATCGGCGAGACCGCGCCGGCATCGATCTCATGCGTCGCGATCGCCGCCAGGATGTCGTCTTCGTAGCCGAAGAACGAGATCCCCACATTGCGTTCGTCGAGGATCATCGCAACGATCGCGCCGACCGTGACGCCGACCTTGGTATGTGCATTCAGCGACGCGAATGAGGTGATCGGGCTGCCCTTCGGCACCGCGAGCGCGACACCCCCCCCGAAATAGGGTTTGGAGAGACGCAGCCGGTTCTCGGTCTGGGCCTCGCGGTTGTCGATCGCATCGAGGATGAAGTCGCAATCGGTGCGGAAGACCTGCGGGGGCACCACCACCCAGTCGAGGGTCAGCGCCACGCCGAGCTGTGCGGCGAGTGCCCGGCCGAGTTCGACCTGAAACCCCGGCGGGTCGTCTTTCTTGCTGGCGAAAGGCAGCGAATTGGGATGGGCGCACAGGCCGATCTGGCCGCTGGCGCGGACGGCATCGAGCGTGCGGGCCGGCGCCTGGCTGGCGAGGACGCAGCCGAGAAGCAGGGCGAGCGTGGCGGAGTAAGCGCGCATCTGGGTCAATCCTGCTGGGGCTTCAGCGCCCGGATATAGCGGATGATCGCGTCGATATCGGCATCGTTGAACGTGGTCCCGAAGGCCGGCATGCCGCCTTCCTTGCCGTATTTGATCCGGTGACGGATGAAATCGTCGGATCGCTTGGTGTTCATCAGCTGCGGACCCTTGCCCGCCTCGCGCCCGCCCTCGCTGTGGCACCAGCCGCAGGTCGTGGCAAAGAGCTGATTGACATCCAGGGTGGAAACCCCCGGCGCGGCCGGAGCGGCGCTCTGCGCTAGCGCCGCCGGCGCGGCTGCCCCCAGTGCCAGTGCCAGTGCCAGAGCCAGGGCCAGGGCGGGGGCAAGTGCCGAAATCGGGGCGGAGAGGGTCATCGGCGTCGGACGGGTCGGTGCGATGCGAAGGCGCGATCGGAACATGAGAAAGGATCCAGGCCAGGTCCGGAGTGGATGGTGCTGCGCCCAGAGAGCGCGCGGGAAGGAAATGCGACGGGGGGCGGGATTTCGCCCGCCCCCCGTCTGTCGGCAATCGCAGGCTACTTCAGAGAATAGACCACCAGCACGCCTTCGTCGCGCGGCATGCTCTTGTACGGCTCGCCGAAGGTCGGAGCGTAATCGTCGCTGGCCATGCCGCCGAAGCCGGCGACCACGGCCACGTACTGCTTGCCACCGGCGGCGTAGCTGATGATGCCGCCCTGATGGCCGAGGCCGTCATTGTGGTTCCACAGTTCCTTGCCGGTCTCGGCATCATAGGCGTGCACGATGCCGCGGGTATCAGGCAGGAACACCAGGTTCCCGCCGGTGGACAGCACGCTCGCGAGCGGCGGCTCGGGATAGCGCACTTCCCACTTCTTGGCCCCGGTGATCGGATCGCGGGCATCCAGATGGCCGTAGATCTCGCCCGAGGGCGGCTTGGCGATCTTGAAGTTCGCGCCGATGTTCAGCTGCACCTGCGGCTCGGTCACCGGGGTGGTCTTCACCACTTCCAGCGTCATGCACCATTCCTGGCCCAGCTTGTAGTACAGGCCGGTCTTCGGGTCATAGGAGCCCGAGTTCCAGCTGACGCCGCCCGAGATATGCGGGCAGAGCGGCTCGGCGACCTTGCCGACACCGAAGTCCCGACGGCCGATCAGCTCGCCCGTCTTCGGATCGATCGTCTTGACGAAGTTGATGTTCTGCGCGATCGGCCAGACATTCTCGACCTTCGCGTCGGCGCGGTCATAGACGAAGATGAAGCCGCCCTTGTTCGGGTGCACCATCAGCTGCTTGCCATCGCGGTCGAGCATGATGAACTCGCCCACCGCGCTGTCGAAGTCCCACGCATCGTGCGGCAGTTCCTGGTGGTAGAACTTCAGCTTGCCGCTATCGAGGTCCAGGCCCAGCACCGAGGTGGTGTAGAGATTGGTGCCCGGGCGCGCGCCCTTGGTCATGAAGTCCGGGCCCGACCAGTCATACAGCGGCGCCGGGTTGGCGGTGCCCCACCACACGGTGTTGTCGGCCGAGTTGTAGGTGCCGGTCATCCAGCCGCCGCCGCCGCCGGTGCGCCAGCTGTCGTTGCCCCAGGTCTTCTTCGCGTCCTCGGTGCCGGCGACGGTCAGGAATTCCCACTTCTTCTTGCCGGTCGCGGCATCGACCGCGAAGATCGGCCCGCGGTTCGGCCACTCGCCGCCCTGGCTGCCGATCACCACCGAGCCCTTGGCATAGAGCGGGGCGCCGGTGAAGCCGACGGTCAGCTTTTCGCTGTCCTGCAGCTGGGTGTCCCACACCGGCTTGCCGGTCTTCATGTCGAGCGCGATCAGGCGCCCGTCCACCGTGCCGACGAACACCTTGCCCTCGCCGAGCGCGAGACCGCGGTTGTAGGGCGAGTGGGTCTGGCGGGCGACCAGCGCGTCGTTCAGCTCGGGGAAATAGGACCACACCAGCTTGCCGGTGGCGCCATCGAGGGCGAACACGCGGCTGTAGGACCCCGAGTAGTACAGGATGCCGTCGGCGACCAGCGGCATCGACTGCAGACCGCGGGTCGAGTGGCCGGGAACGTGGATCCAGGCGACGTCCAGATCCTTGACATTGCCGGCGTTGATCTGGTCGAGCCCGCTGTAGTGATAGCCGTTGTAGGAGCCGTGATAGGTCAGCCAGTCGTTCGGATCGCCGGCCGCGATCCGGGCCGTGTCGATCTGCTGGGCCAGGCTCGGCGTCGCCGCGATCAGCGCGCCGGCGGCAAATGCGACCGTGGCCGCAAGACCCTTTGTTCGTCTCTTCATTGGAGCAATTCCCCTAAAGCGTCACTTTTAAGCAGCCATACAATGCCCCGGGCATTGACGGCTCCGGCAAGACCAATGCCGAGGCCCGCACACGTCCGGCCGAAAGGCCCCAGTTTCATCGGCAATCGCGCGGATCCACACGGAACCCACCGATGCATGGACAATAGTCCATCATCGCGCAATGTGAAGGGGGCGCCGGCGAATATGGCGCCTTCCGCCGCCTTTCGCCACATCGCGCCGGCCCGCCCGGCCCCTTCCGTCATCGCGCCGCAATGCGCCGGCTGTCTCACACCACGCGCCGGCCGCGCCGGCCGCATGGCGCGCGCATCGCAGGGCGGACGTCCGGGCGCCGGCGTCCCGCGATGATGCCCCGATATCCTCATCCCGCCCGATGCGCTATTCCTGCAAGGGAATAGCGCATCGGGCTGCAGCCACGGCCATCAGCAGAAAGATGCAGATGGGCACGGCGGGGATCGCCCGCGACGGCTGCGTTTCCGCCAGGCCGGACCATCGGGAAACAGCGATCAGACATTCAGCGTTCCGGAACGTTCCGATCATCCCCGATCGGGATCGTTGCGCCGGGCGCGCAACCGGGTGGCTGCCAGTCCAGCGTGTATTGCTGGTCGCTGATCGCTAAATTATATCGATCGAGATATTTGTCCTGGACCGCATAGGCCTGCAATTCGCGGTCGCGATAGCGGTCGCAGCGCTCCTCGTCGGCATAGCGTCGGTTCAGATCCTGCAGGTAATGCACCAGTTCGTGCAGCAGCACCGACCGGTCCTCGGGGCTTGCGTCGAGGTCGAGCCCGTCGCTGAGGAAGATGCCCGCTCCCGGCATATAGGCGCCCAGCACCGGGCAGGGCCCGCCACAGACCATCGTCGCAAGCGCCGCCTGGGTCATTTTCTGCACCGGCGGGGCCGAGGTCGCGGGCGGGAAGCCACCCAGCAGGGCGGCGGTGGTCAGCAATCGGGCGATCCAGTCGGCAAGGGACATTGCGCGCTCCTTCCGGCCGCAACGCGGCAGGTCAAGGATCGCACATGGGAGCATCGGCAAATCCGTGAAGAGGCGGAAGTGCATCGGCCGCGCGCCGGGTCCCCGCCCGACCGGCGCCGGCGCGACCGGGAGTTCCCCCGCCGCGGCCGGCGGCGTCAGCCCCGCGCGCCGGCGGCCAGGCCGTCGGCCACCGCCTCGACCAGCCTCGGATGCAGATGCGGGTTGGCGGCCACCACATCGCCGCTGGCCAGCGGGTCGCCGCCGGCCGGATCGGTGACATAGCCGCCGGCCTCGCGCACCACCAGCGCCCCGGCCGCAATGTCCCAGGGCTTCAGCCCCAGCTCCCAGAATCCGTCATAGCGCCCGCCCGCCACCCAGGCGAGATCGAGCGCGGCGGCACCGAAGCGGCGGATGCCGGCCACCTGCGGCATCAGCGAGCCCAGCGTGCGGGCGAAGGCCAGCCGCCGCGCAGGCGCCACCGCGGCGAAGGGAATGCCGGTGGCGAACACCGCCTGCGCCAGGTCGCGCCGGGCCGAGACGCGCAGCCGCTTCTCGTTGACGAAGGCGCCACCGCCCTTTTCGGCCCAGAACATCTCGTCGGCGGCCGGGGCATAGATCAGCCCCGCGGCGATCTCCGACCCGCCATCGGCCAGACGCTTCTCGAGCGCGATGCTGATCGCCCAGTGCGGGATGCCGTGCAGGAAATTGGTGGTGCCGTCCAGCGGATCGACCACCCAGCGCCAGGACCAGTTCTCCGACCCCGAGGCGCCGGATTCCTCCATCAGAAAGGCATAGCCCGGGCGCGCCTTGCCCAGATCCTCGCGCAGGCTGGCCTCGGAGCGCAGATCGGCCTGGCTCACGAAATCCGACGGGCCCTTGATGCTGACCTGCAGCTGCTCGACCTCGTTGAAGTCGCGCAGCAGCCGCTTGGCCGCACGCTGGGCGGCATTGGCCATCACCGTCAGGTGGGGCGACAGGCGCAGCGCCATGGCGGCGTCCCGGCGGGTCCCCCGCTCAGCCCCTGGCCCGCTCCACGTAGCTCGCATCCTCGGTGCGCACGACGATCTTCTCGCCGGTCTCGATGAACGGCGGGACGGAGGTCTTCACCCCGTTCGACAGCCTGGCCGGCTTGTAGCTGGAAGCAGCGGTCTGGCCCTTCACCACCGGATCGGCCTCGACGATCTCCAGCACCACCGTCGCCGGCAGATGGATCGCCACCGGATCGCCCTCGACCAGATCGACGGTCACCGCCATGTTGTCCTGCAGGAAGGCGGCGGCATCGCCGAGGAGTTCGACCGGGATCATCGCCTGGTCGAACGTCTCGGGGTCCATCAGCACCAGATTGGTGCCGTCGGTGTAGCTGTAGGTGTATTCCTTCTCCTCGGTGGTCAGACGCTCGACGGTGTCGGCGGTGCGCCAGCGTTCGTTGGTCTTGTTGCCGGTCTTGAGGTCGCGCATTTCCACCTGGATGAAGGCGCCGCCCTTGCCGGGGGTGATGATCTGCTGCTTCAGCACGGTCCATCGGCGACCTTCGTGCTCGATCACCTGGCCGGCGCGGATCATGTTGGCCTGCTGCTTCATCTCGCTTCTCGCCGATCGTGGGGAACGGCGGCTTCTAGACCGCATGGCGCGCGCGGGCAAGGCGAGGCCGGTTCCGCCCGGCCCGCCCCCTTGCCC